>JAYEFV010000163.1:0-4031 GCA_034658755.1 Thermodesulfobacteriota bacterium
TCTGTAATTTCCGACTTATAGCCTATTGCCACCTGCTTGGCATTGTCTGTGCTGCCGTCGTCAACAACAATTATTTCGTAAGGAAAATTCTGACCGTTTAAGTACTCCCTAATTTTGAGAAGGGATCTTCCTATTCGCTTTTCTTCATTATATGCAGGAATAATAATCGAAATCATATTATCTGCAAACCTCGAAATCTCGTTTTAAAGTTCACGGTCTCGTAAAAAGTCCCAAAACCGTCATGCCGGACTTGATCCGGCATCCAGAAGTAATTGAATTTACTGGATTCCGGCTTTCGCCGGAATGACGGCAAAAGCGAATTCCCGACTTTTTACGAGACCGTCAAAGTTCACTATTTTTTGACAAAAACGTCAGGATACATACTAATTCCCTCGAAAAGGATAAGGTTTTTTGACTTTCTTCAGGAAAGGCAAAAATTATCCAAATAATCCGGTAAATCCAGCTTGCCCCGTTAAATCCCTTAGAGCTATTTATCAGGGGTCTAATTTTTATGTGTTTTATTCTTCATCTTCATCAACAACCAGCTCCACATCAGGATATTTCTCTATCAGATACTGATACTCCGGAATATCTTTCACAAATATATTGGCCACTTTATCCGCATATATCAGCATCCAGTCATCTCTTTCCATAAGAAACATCGATAAATGCGAATTTGCATTGTATATAACCCATTTGATATTATATTTGTTAAGAACTTCATCCCACCCTGGTTTTATTCCTGTCACCTTAAAGTATTCTTTTAATCTTTCAGCACCATACATATCGTTTCTGCCGTCAAAAAAGACCTTGTATTTCGGCCATGCTGCATAAATAATATAGTCTCCGAATTCATCATTATCAAACATGTTCCCCTTAATATTCTCTTTTTTTAAAAACTCCACGGCTGCAACCGGCTTGGTCTTCGGGTCAAATTTAAAATCTATTTTGCCGCCTTTTGCTAATACGATAACCAATATAACTGCTGCGACCGGCCACAAACACCCTCTTGTAGATGCATCTATTTCAGAAACATTGTCTGACCTTTTTTTAATAAATTTTGCGAATTTTCCATCCGATGAGTCCAATATCGGGCTTAATTGTCTAAATAAAATTGGCGCCACAATGATGCTAAAAAGGGGGATATACCTTGCTGAATAAAGAGACATATGGGTAAACAAAAGTATCAATACAAGTTCAATAATGTTCAATCGCTTCTTTGAAAAAACCAATACGATAAATACTAAAAGTATAGTAATTTCAAAGGGTTTAACAGAGAGCAGGTGGAAATTTGGCGTCATAAATTCGCGAATATGATCCATTATAAATTTATTTGAGACCAAATTGAAAGGAAAAAGCAGAATACGATAGCCATATGGGTTTATCAGACAAACAAAAAGACAGGCAATTGTTATCAGGCCGAGCAGCCTCACCTTTTTTTTATAATTATCTCTTTTTATATCCTGAGAAGTAATGAGTTTAACCGTGTTACCAAAAAGGTAAATACCAATCAAAATAAATCCGGCAAGGAACCCACCATGCAGATTGACCCAGATTAGCATTATAGGAGGGAAAAAATATAGATAATTCTTGTGATTATATTGATATTCATCAAGAAGATAATACCATATTACCATCAACAATAGTGAAAAGATATGCGGTCTGGCAAGCCAGTGAATTTTTGAAGCCGCCAGGACGAGTATAACGATTAAGGCGGCAATGATGATATCATTGTTGTTCTTCCGAAGAATTTTAAACAGCAGGTAATAAACCAAAGAAATGATAAATGAAAAAAAAATAAAGATTCCGGTAAGGCCAAAAGCTCCGTGAACCGTGGCCATGATTATTTCTGAAAGCCATTCATGAGCCGTCCATGGAAGAGGAGGAGTCAGAAAAGAGAAAATATCCTGCTTGGGAATTGAAAGTGTGTCTATAATATATTCTCCTGCACGTATATGATAGCCGGTATCGCCATCGTTCAAAAGCCCCTTGCCGCCGGAAAATGATAAATAAAGGAAAATGGATATAATAATAATATCAGCAATGGAAGGTACTAAAAAAGAATTGATTTTTTTTGAGTCGTTCATATCACTTTTTTGTATTTAAAATTATTTGGCAGCAAAATTATATTGTAAGTCCACTCAATTTCTATTGATGCCTGTCTTAACCTGATAATTCATCCACCAGGCCAAAGCTGCCCAGAGAAATATAAGGCCTATCGCATAAGAGTCGTATATCAAAACAGTGTAATTAATTAAAAAGAAACAAGTGAAAACAATAGCTCTGAGCAACCAAGGAAGCATACTACTAATTGCAATAAAATACGCGATACTAAACGCAAGTAACACAAGGTAATAGCCTCCGACAACTGGTGACACTAAAAGCGCCGCAGGTATGGAAAAGGAAGCAAGTATCGTATAAGCTAAGTATCTAGCTTGGTAGGCTACTACCGCAGTAATTCCGCTTATAAACACAACGTAGAGCACTAACCAGACTACTCCGAACATAGTGATGTAGCGGTAGATTTCCGAATAATTTGCGTGATTAGCATTACGAATGGCAGAGAGCCAACCAAGTGATCCGGGTAGAAGGAAGGAAGCAATGAGGGCAGCTGTGCAAGCGGCGAAGATGCGCCAATTTTTTATACCTAAAATCATAGCGATAGCGAAAGGAAATATTTTAATTAAAGTTGCGACACCAAACGAAACGCCCGACAATATCGGTCGGTTGCGAACGGCCAGCAGAACACCAAGCGCCACAACAAACAACACTATTGTGTTTGACTGTAACCAATATTGATTATAAAAAAATGGGGCCCATACAAGTAATAGGGCCATAAGACCGATAAATCGTGCCCCAGAAGTGCCACCAAGGCGTAAGGCAATTGCAACAGCAGAAAGATAAATTATAACGTTAAACACATTAAATACTATTTTCGATATCCCATATGGGAACAAGGTAAAAGGCAAAAATATATAGGTCGCGGCTATTGAGTAAAGATATAAAGCTGGGCGTCTTTTTATATCGTATTTAAGACCGACAGTACCCATTTTTTCCTGATCATATACAGCGTCATTGGAAATGGTCGGATCAAGCACAATGCGTCCGGCACAGTAAAATGCAGCGAAATCTGCAGTTGGCGAAATTTTGGCGGATTTAATCGAGCCAAAAATGGCAAAAGC
The DNA here is from genome assembly GCA_034658755.1 of Thermodesulfobacteriota bacterium. Classification (GTDB taxonomy): domain Bacteria; phylum Desulfobacterota; class Desulfobacteria; order Desulfobacterales; family UBA11574; genus S5133MH16. The sequence continues at coordinate 3,183 of JAYEFV010000163.1, forward strand.
AAAAAAGATTGAAAAAATAATAGATGTTAGTATCTTCGTCACTATACCTTACTTATTATTTGGAGGTGTATGTATGGGTTTAAAGAAAACAACATCAATAAAGATATAGGTCGGCCTTCCTTTTTGAGTTAAATCAAGACGTCACTTCTCTCTATGTGGGAGAAATATGATTTCTACATTCAATCTATGGTTGCCCTTTTGCTGTAAGGCTAATGCAACTTAGTTGCTTAAATGAAAACAATTATGAATGCCAAAAATGATCTTTTCTGTCAAGGGGTTTAAGGGTAGATAGATATAAGGTTACCATGCAACGCTATGATAAATCAAAACATATGTCGATCGGAATGGAAGTTTAGGTTTGAACGTCTATTTTGTTCCTCAATTTTAATTTTCCACTCCTTCCGTAACTGGTTCAATTTCTGTTCGATTTCTCGAACTTGCTTTGACCTTTTATTCGCTTCACTTCTCTTCATTACAAGCCAGGGATCATTCCAATAAAATACTCCATATTCTTTGCCTGACAATAAGTGTTCAATAGAAACTATATATTCCGTCCGGTCCATTTGTAAATGGCCATCAAGCATGTAGGGCTTGTGCCTACGAAATTTTTTTAATTTGTCGGGAAGATTGTTAATATTTGTCGTAGGGCTTTCCAGCCTCAAAATAATAATGTCTGCTTTTCCCACTTTGTTCGGGTAGCGGTATATTTTCCGACGCTGTGAAAAGTGCGAACCGATATTGGATTGACTGGAAACTGAGTCTTTTTCACCTACCATAGAACGAATTTCGTGAACAATTGGGTCAGGAAGATTAAAAAAATGGGTTGGTTTCCAGATATTGAGCGCACCT
>JAYEFV010000164.1:0-4029 GCA_034658755.1 Thermodesulfobacteriota bacterium
GGATTCATCAATTTTCAATCTAAGATTTGATGCCACAAGATCAGCAAGCTTTCCCGGATCTTCGATACTTTCTAAAACCGCACTCACATCACTGGTCATTTCACCACGAAAACTCAGAATCTTTTCGGAGTGCTCCCGTATATTCCGCATCAGGGCTTCAATTTTCAGACTGATTTTCTTAATCGGGGGTTCCACAATATTTTCAATTTTTACACGATATAAAGATCTTTTTAAAACGTATTTAACAATCCTTGCCTTGGCAATACCCTGAACAAGAGCTTTAATGCTGCCATCAGGAAGTTTCAGAATTCTCAAAATCCGGCTCACAGTTCCGACGCTAAAAATTTGATCCGGCTTTGGGTTCTCAATACCTGGATCCTTTTGCGTTACGATTAACAAAAAACCGTCTTTTGACAATGCTTCTTCCACAGCGCGAACCGATTTTTTTCGTCCGACAAAAAGAGGGAGAAGCATGTCATTAAAAATCACAACATCCCTTACTGACAATAATGGAAGTATGTCGGGAAAGTTTGCATCTTTATCATCTTCTTCAATAATGCTGATTAGATCATCCTTGTCAGTCTCGGCCATTTTTTTCTCCTGTTATAAGTACACACCTCGTAAAGTTGTTAACTGATAGGTGCAATTCTATATAATTACCTAAAACCTAAACCGGACAAGCCGGCCTCCGGCTGGGAGAGAAATAACAAATCACAAGCATCAAATCTCAAATAAATCCCAAACTACAAGCTCCAAATTCCAAAGAAATACCAAATCCCAAATAAGCTCTGAAGCCAATTGTTTGTCATTTGTGTTTTGTCATTTGATTTTTTAACATAAAAATACAAGAAATCAGAGTTTAGGTGTTAAAACGTGTTGAATTCGATTTTTTGCAAAATTAACCAATATTATAAGACATAATTCTTTTTTGACAATATCACCCCTGCCGATTTGACATATTAATTCGTCTTAGATCAACAGCTTTGACAGCTTCCTTTCCCCGAATCTCATGGGAAGCGCTATGGCAAGAATGTTAATTATAAAAGCTATGGCAAAAGCTTCGGGATTAACCAAACGTTCCGGACGTAAAAATCAAAACGCAAAAAAGAGCAGTTGATACGCATATATTTTGAATGACATGGCGGGCGTCAATTTCATGGTGATCATTATTAGACTATAGTCATCGAATGGTATTGAAATGACAAGAAATCTGTTATTAGTCAATAAAATATTTGATTGATAAAATAAAATAAAAATGTTATTTAAAGTTTTTAAAGAGTTACTGCTTTACGACCGAATAATCTATCACGGAACTTCTCAATAAGCTCTGGTGTATTAATTGATGATGTTGACCTGCTATAACTTATTGAAAGTCTCGATAATTTTTTTCTGAACCGACAACCTATGGTATAAAAACAGAGGAAGATACAAATGCCGGATATTCTGGCCGTAAAATCAAAAATTATCAATTTTATTGAAAACGACATCTGGAGAATTCGATCAAAAGACTATTCCCGCTCAAAATCTTTTTTCATCAGGCAACTCCGAATTCTTCTTTTGGCGACTCGTGGATTTGCTAAAGATAAATGTTCGCTAAATGCTTCCGCGCTTACTTTTTATTCCATACTCTCCATTGTCCCCATCGTCGCCATGGCCTTTGGAATCGCAAAAGGTTTTGGGTTTCAAATGCTTCTTGAAGAACAGCTGTTGGAAAAATTTCCTGGACAGGAAGAGGTAATGAATCGCATCGTTGCATTTGCTCATTCACTTCTTGAAAATACAAAAGGCGGCATAATCGCCGGCATCGGTATCGCTTTCCTTTTATGGACTGTCGTTAAACTCTTAAGCCATATCGAGCTTTCGTTCAATGATATCTGGGATGTAAAAAAGTCTCGAACATACGGAAGAAAATTTAGTGACTATCTTTCTATTATGCTAATCTCCCCTATACTCTTTTTCCTGTCCAGCAGTGTTACGGTATTTATAACCACCAGGATTACGGTAATCACCCAAAAAGTAGCGCTGATAGGAATGTTCAGTCCGGCTATATTTTTCATGCTTAAATTAATACCATATTGTTTGATATGGATACTTTTTGTATTTATGTATACCTTAATGCCCAACACCAAGGTTAATTTCAGTTCGGGATTGATTGCCGGGGTTATGGCTGGAACAGTTTTTCAGATTGTCCAGTGGGTCTATGTCGACTTTCAGGTGGGGATGGCAAGGTATAATGCAATATACGGGAGTTTCGCAGCACTTCCGTTATTTTTGATATGGATTCAGTTGAGCTGGATGATTGTTCTTTTTGGCGCAGAGATATCATGTGCGTATCAATATGTGGACACTTATGATTTTGAACCAGACCGTCGTTTAATTAGCCCGGCATTTAAAAAATTACTCTCCCTTCACATTACCCATCTCATCATATCTACCTTTTCAAAAGGAGAGATGCCTTTGACAGCTTCTAATATATCGCAGACCCTTGAGATTCCTATTCGTATGGTACAACAGATACTCTACGAATTGGTTGAAATCGAAGTTTTGTCCAATACAGAACGCAAAGATAACAACGAAGAAGTGTTCTATCAACCGGCTCGAAGCATCAATCTTATTACCATAAAATCTGTTATTGAAGCTCTGGAGCAAAAAGGTGTCAATAACATTCCCATTGCACAAACGGCGGAATTAACATCTTTATCGAAAGTGCTTAAAACGATGAATGATGAAATTGAGAAATCGCCTGCAAACCGTCTTTTAAAAGATATTTAACCCTTTACTCGAATTCCTCGGAAAGCAAAATCGCTTCCGCCACAAGGCGCAGGGATTTCCGTGAGTCCATACTCTTTTTTTGGATCCATCGAAATGCATCATTCCCATTCATTTTGCGCCGACGCATTAGAATCTCTTTGGCACGCTCTACAAGCTTACGGGTCTCGAGTTCTTCCTGGATAACCTTGGTTTTGACCATCAATTCCGTGTTAATGATGGCCGCCGCTGCCTGATTGGCGACCGTCTTTATCAGGTTTACCTCGGTCTCAGAAAAGTCATGAGGTTTGGCCGTAAAACAATTGAGCGCCCCAATCACTTTTTCATCCTGAACCTGAAGTGGTACTCCCACCATGGATACCAGTCCAAGTTTTTTGGCCATCTCTTTTTCTTTGAATCGAGGTTCTTTTAAGACATCTTTTATAATTAACGGATATTTATGGGTGACCACAAAGCCCACAACGCCTTCGTCCATGTTTAGTGATCGATCTTTCACATAATCAGGGTCAATGGCTTGAGTTGCTTTGAGTCGTATCTTTTTTGACGTCGCTGTTTCGTCAATGAGCCACAAGGAACAAATGTCAACCCCGGTAACTTTGGCCGTAACCATCACAATCAACTTGAGAATATCCTCCAGATACAGGTCCGAAGTAATGGCTCGGCTGATGTCCATCAAGGCTTTTATGTAGGTATCGTGAATTTCTGGCGTGATTTTTGTCATAATTTAATATTATAGGAATTTCCTTTTTTAGAGCGGCGAAGCCGTGTTATATAGAATCGCGAAGCGATTGTATAACTTGAGAATAAAGATTGAAGATAACGATATTAAATAACGGCCTCTTTCCATCATTCATTCTTCACAATCTATCGAAAGTAGATAGCATAATTTGATATTCATTGCCAATTAAACTTTTTGTAAAAAAATTAATTGACAAAATTTGTTAATATGAGTAGTATATTTACTCATAAAGGAATGCATTATGGAAAATTTATTTACAGGTCTTATTTCATCAAAAACACGGATCAAATTGCTTATACGCTTTTTCTTTAACCCGAAGACCCGCTCATACTTACGTGAACTGGCCAAAGAATTCAATATATCAACCAATTCGGTGCGGGAAGAACTCAACCAGCTTACGAGAACCGGACTCCTCACGTCTCAAAAAAGCGGAAGGCAGGTCTTTTATAAGGCAAATCAAGGGCATCCATTATTTTCGGAACTCAAATCCATGGTCGGAAAAGTGATGGGCATCGATCAGG
>JAYEFV010000165.1:0-4013 GCA_034658755.1 Thermodesulfobacteriota bacterium
TAATATGTTTAAGATGATTACTGCAGCCCGTATCAACCAGCAATTAGGGAAGAAAAAAATATCAGATGCGAACCTGCTTTCATTAGTTACAAAAGACGGGGCAGAGGTACTTGGAATTTCAGATAAAGTGGGCACCCTTACGCCGGGAAAACAAGCCGACTTCATTTTAGTACAAACTGACTCACTGGCAATGGCTCCAGCAAAAGATCCTGTTAGGGCATTAACAAATACGGCTAATCCCAGTGACATCGATTCCGTATTTGTGGATGGTACACCTGTGAAAAGAAATGGCAACATGCTTGGAATTCATACTTCTGAGATAGCGAACGATCTCAGTTCACGATTTGAACGCCTTATCCGATCCATGAACTAAACGCTTTCAATCATTTTTAACTGTTTCCCATTCCAGAAAGCTCCAGCTTCCAGTTATGAAAATGGAGCTACGAAACGAATACCAAACCATTCTTTCAATAAAATCGAGAATTCGTCCAACCTGTAAGGATAGAGACCGATCTTGGTACAGGTCGGACTCTATCTATTGTTCAAGAAGCCCGGTCAAGTTGATCTTTGATATATGGGTAAAGGTACGAGTCTTTAATGGAAGGGCATCCCGCAACTAATGTTGTCGCGGGATGCAAAGTGGCGCTGAAGGAATAATTGATCTGTCAAAAACGGAAATTAGATCCAAAAAGCATGGTAATTGGGAATAGTTTCCATCAAAAGTGTAGAAAGTCCTTTTTTTTAGATGCAGCTATCCGGTGCCGATTACACCTAAAATCCCGGCTATTTGATGCAGATGATGATTTTCAGTCGGTACTACAATACTATCCCGCGCCAGTCGGTAGCGATGATCGAAATACTAAAATCGATCCACGATAAATCAGATTGCCACCGCAAATTGAGCATGTTGGCGGATTCATCGGCTTGATTTCGGTTTTAGGTGCTTTGATAAAAAAGCCAAGATAGATCTGTATCAAGGCACTGATTTTCTGCAAAGATACACGGCAATTAGGATTTAGGAAGCCGTAGTAGCGGATCTTCATAAACCCGGTTGGCAATACATGCTGCAGATAACGGCGCATAAATTCCATGACATGAAGCTGCAGGGTCCGCCATCGGTTGGATTTGCTCTTTTTGTATTTAAAGCTGACGCGGCGGTTTTTCACGTTAACGATACGATAGTCGGAGATGGCAATCTTGAATACATACGGTGCCAGGTATTTGATGCTCCGCTCACTGCCGCCGACCGCCTGGCAATTGACATTGAAGCTTTGTTCCCAGACCTGTGAAGGGATTTGGGAATAAAGAGGGTCTTTTTTCATCAGATCCCGGAACTTAGCCTTGAAGATGAGGGACATGGCTTTAAAATGATTCGTGCGGCAATTGATGATCGCGTTGATGACCTTTCGGTGATCGCCGGGCATGGCATCACCGAATCGAGTCATATACTCAGGTCCGAAAGCCTGAAAGATATCTTTAATTGTTTCCATGATCATCTCCCTTCATCATATCGTTAATGATGCCGTAGGCGCGCTCATGGCCTTGGGTGGTCAGATGGAGATAAACCATGGTGGAATTGAGGCTGCTATGCCCCAGGTATTGCTGGATGCGACGAATGTTGACACCCGCCTCCAGCAAATGGGTGGCATAGCTGTGGCGCAGTGTATGGATGGAGGCGCGTTTTTTGATTCTGAGCTGGGCTAATACCCGACGCAAGGCACCCTGTACCGATGCTTTGGCCATGGGCGTCTTGGCCGAGGGGCCTTCTTTGCCGCTTCGCCCCAGACGGGGGAATATCCACACCGGATTACAATGATGCTTCCAGTAGTTCCTCAAAATAGCCAGCGTGGATTTAGGCAATGGGACATATCGGTCTTTGGCGCCCTTGCCACGATGAACATGGATACGCATCCGGTCACCGTCAATGTCACTGACCTGAAGATGGAGCGCCTCCGTGAGCCTGAGACCACAAGAATATACGGTGGTCAGATATGCCTTGTTTTGCGGGGTATTAACCGTATTGAGTATCTTCCAGACCTCATTTTGACCGAAGACGGTGGGTAATCGCTGTTCTCGTTTGGCGTGAATCAGCTTGAGGGTGTGCCAGTCACGCTTCAGAACGTTGATAAAAAAGAATTTGATGCCGCTGTAACAGATCCGCATGGTTGCGGGAGACCATTTATCGACATTTTGTCGATGCAGTAAATAATCTTGCAGCTCGTGTTCATTGATTTTATCCGGGGTTTTGTTGTAATGTTCGACCAGCATGCGAACCGATCTTGTGTAGCATTGCTGTGTACGTTCGCTCATCCCGGCAAGCTGGAGAGCTCTCATGGACTTTTTGTGATAATTTTTCATCATACCATTTTCCTTTCTTGTGAAGGGTTAATTAAATTGGGGTCCAGTTTAAAATGGTATGACAAAAAATCGAGAATATTTGCAACTTGTCGGGATTGAGTTTACAGATTGGTAAATTGAACTTTACAGATAGAAACTACAGATTTGTTTTTCTGCCGCGAAGCGGCTTACTTGAACAAGCCGCTTAAGCTGACGGCTCCGGCAAACCGACCCGCAGCTTAGTTTTACCGTTCTCGGCGACGCTGCGCGTCGCCGAGAATCGCGGTGCTGACTTCGCACCGCGATTAGGAGCAATAGCTTTGCTAAATTTTTTCTATGACGGTTTTCTAGCCCTCCATGGCACGAAAAAGCTTTGAATAGTCAGAATGTAGAAGGATCTTATGACAGATAAAAACACAAAAAAACAGCTTCCCGGAATATTACGTTTCTTAATTAAGCTTTTTCAAATAATCCTTTATGTACCGATTCAAATAATCTTCATTCCTTTTGCTATTATTGGACTGATCGATGGAATTTACAGGGAAATGAGAAAAAGTAAGAAACTGGGGGTCTCCTTCTCGGCGATTAAAGCGCTTCAATATAGGTGGATCATGCATTATTTTAACACCAGGCCGGATCCCCTTTCTATTGCGTTTACTAAAAAGTTTCCATGTGAATCACATTTTGGTTTGTGGTCAACTATGGGAGCTCTTATCATTTCCCAGCGGTTATTTGGTTTCACCACCAGGCTTGGAAAACTTGTTGAACCAGGTGAAGAGACCTTAGATTCCACTGCGGGTATTCGGGTGCTCATGTTTGACAAGATAATGGAAAAATATGTAGATGAAATGGAGCAGATTGTCCTTTCTGGAGCTGGCTTTGACCTAATATCTTTGCACTTTACAAAAGGAAAAAAAGTAAAGGTTTTTGAACTCGACCAGGTTAAAACTCTAAATGTCAAAGTTGAAACATTGAAAAAAGCAGGTATAAAGCATGATTGGATCACCTATATCCCAGTTGATTATTCAAACGAATCTTGGGTTGATAAACTATTAGAAGCTGGTTTTGACAAAACAAAAAAGACTTTGTTCCTTTGGCAAAGCGTTTCTGTGTATTTAGAAGCTGATATTGTCAAAGAAACACTTAGGAAAATGGCTGATTTATGTGTAGACGGAAGTATCATCGCTCAAGACTTTTATTCCAAAGCATTCATGTTAGGTGAAATTTCAAAAACAGCTAGAAGATATATGAGGATAATAGAAAAAATGGGAGAGCCTTCGACATTTGGAATAGATATGTCAAATGATCCTAAAGCAGCAGTTGAATCATTCTTAAAAGAATGTGGATTAAAAATGACAGAAATCAACAAGTTCGGTGAGAAACTCGATATCGAACCATTTTACTGTATTGTTGAGGCTGAAAAAGAGGCCTAACGAATAAGGTTAGATTGTGAGAGCGCAGCGAACCACAATCTATCCTTATTCGTTATGTGAAAAGAACGTAGAAAGAGATTATGGAAAAATTATCAAAAGCATTCTCATATTTTTTGATCCTGTATTCAACAATGATGTTGTCTTGGGGGATTCTTGGTTTTATCGCATACTTTACTCAAACAGTTGTTATTGTACCCCTTCAAAACCCCACATTCCCCGCTGGTACCCAGTTTATTCACTGGC
>JAYEFV010000166.1:0-15152 GCA_034658755.1 Thermodesulfobacteriota bacterium
TTGTTCTTAAAAAGTATAATGGAGAACCATTAACCAAAACAGAACAAGAATATTATTCAAGGGTAGTGAAGAAAAAAATCGAGGCCTTGGCCAATAGTGAATTAAGGAGAATAGCCACGGCACTTGCTAAAAAATAGAGGTGCCGAAAAATCGCTAACTCCTTGAGTTTATTGGCGTCGGAGCGGCCGACAAGGCTGCAATCCAGCTGGCGGGATGCTGCCCCGCTTGAAAAGCGGGATGTCCTGGACCTATCAAACAAAAAAAGCCCAGCGTGGATTTGCTGAGCTTTGTATTATCGGTGGCGTCCCCAAGGGGATTTGAACCCCTGCTGCCGGCGTGAAAGGCCGGTGTCCTGGACCAGGCTAGACGATGGGGACGGTAAAGAGATTTTCTGATTGGTGGGCCGTGCGCGGCTCGAACGCGCGACTCTCTGCTTAAAAGGCAGATACTCTACCAACTGAGTTAACGGCCCCTAAAAATCCATAAAATTAACTATATTTATCAGGATTGTCAATAAAAAATCAGTTGGAATCTGATAAAAGTTTTTGTAGGCGTTCACGGGTTCAAAGGTTCAGGGGTTCAAGGTTCCATTCTCGTCCCCAGACTGCATTTAGGATGCGTATTTACGAGAAAAGCGTCAGTTTCGTCAGGCCTAATCCAAAATTTGAAGCCAAATTGGCAATTACTTAGAAAAATGAACATTTGTAACGAGGACTTCGGATCTTCAATGCCTTCTTTGTCCTTAACCCTGAACGTTGAACCCTGAACCTGTGAACGGTTACAAGTTTTAATTGATATTTTATTTACGCCAGAATTCCGGCACGAGAAGGATGATGACCGTGTATATTTCAAGCCTTCCCAAAAGCATGCACCATATAAGTACCCATTTACCCAAATAGGGTATATGGGCAAAATTGTCTACCGGGCCCACCATTCCCAGACCGGGTCCTATATTTCCGATTGTGGCTGCGACCGCAGCAATTGAAGTGATAAAATCGACCCCCATGCTTGCAATGAGTACAGAAGAAAAAGCAAACAGACCTATGTATAAGCCCATAAAACCGAGAACACTCCGCATAACATCCTCTGGAACGGACTTGCCTCCGATTTTGATACGCTTGACTGCATGAGGATGAATCAAGGAAAACAGTTCGTTATAACAGTATTTAAGATAGAGCATAACACGAAGGCATTTCATGCCTCCGCCGGTGGAACCGGCCGACGCCCCTAAAAACATACATAACAATAAGATTATCTGGGACATGGCAGGCCACAATTCGAAATCGGCAGTGGCATAGCCTGTGGTGGTAACAATGGATACCACTTGAAAAGCACCGAATCGCAATGCCTGACCCATAGTTTCGTACACAGATCCGTAGACATTAATAGTCACAATAACAGTCAATACAAGAACGGCACCCAGAAAAAAGCGGCATTCCGAATCCCGCCAGAATGCAAGCGGCTTTCCTCTCAGGAACTGATAATGAAGCGAAAAATTAATTCCGGCCAATAGCATAAAAAAGATGAATACCGTATCAAAATAGACACTGTTAAAGTGGGCGATGGAAGTGTTTTTGGTTGAAAATCCGCCGGTCGGCATAGTTGTGAAGGTGTGACACAGGGCATCATAAAGATCCATTCCCCCCAGCATGAGAAGGAGGACCTCTGCCAGAGAAATGAGAGCATAAACTTTCCAGAGGATCATGGCGGTATCTCTGATACGAGGCTTGAGCTTATCAGGAACAGGACTTGGGACTTCGGCCTTGTATAGCTGCATACCGCCAACACCCAAGAAAGGCAGAATTGCCACGGATAAGACGATGATGCCCATTCCGCCCAGCCACTGGATAAAACTTCGCCAGAAAAGAAGTCCTTTTGATACCGCCTCTATATTCGTCAAAATCGACGATCCGGTAGTCGTAAATCCGGAAACAGATTCAAAGAACGCATCAATAAAACTGCCGAATTCAGATCCCAGATAAAAGGGAAATGCCCCGAACAAGCCGATCGCTGTCCATCCGATGGCTACAATTGCCATTCCTTCACGATGACTAATATAATCTACCTTTGCATTTCTGAAGCAAACAATTAATGTTAATCCGGCAGCAAGGTTTATCCCCATAGACTTCAAGAGCGGGATAACACTTTGATCCTTGTAGTAAAGACCAAAAAAAAGGGGGAATAACATACACAGCCCCAAAAAAAAGAGTAATATTCCGACAATATTCAGAATGAAGTGCCACCGCATCTAAAAATACTCCAGTTTTACGGCAAGGATTTTTTCGATCTTTGGGATGGCCTGTCTTGTTGCGAAGATGATGATCCTGTCATTGGGTTCAATGACGCTTTCACCGGTGGGAATAATGATATCGTCTTTGCGGATTATAACGGTAATCAGGGCCCCTTTGGGAATAGCGATTTTCTTTATGGGCTTTCCAACAACGTCTGCAGTTTCCAGGGCGACCGCCTCCATGATTTCAGCCTGCTCATTTTTGATTGCTTTGGCCCAAAGCACCTTGCCCCGGCGAATATGCTGTAAGATGGTATTTACAGCCGAAAGTCTCGGGCTCACCACCTGCTCAAGACCGATCATCGGCATCAAGCTCAAATAACTGAACTTGCTGATCTTGGTTATTGTTTTGCCGGCACCCATCCGCTTGGCAAGGAGGGACGTTAAAATATTGATCTCCTCATCGTTAGTGAGGGTAATCACAACATCCATATTCTGTATATTCTCTTCTCTCAAGAGCTCTTGATCAGAACCGTCGCCATGTAAAATAACAGCCTTGTCAAGCCACTCGGCAAGTTGGGTACATCGGTCCGGATTCTTTTCAATTATTTTGGTATGGACAGCTTTCTCTTCAAGCAGGTTGGCCAACCTGAATCCGATATTCCCGCCGCCGACAATCAGAACGCTGCCAATCGGCTCCACCTTTTTATCAAAAATTGCCAGGGAATCTAAAAAATTGTTTTTTGCGCTGATAAAATAGACCAGATCACCCGCCAGGAGTCTGTCATTTCCCCTGGGTATAATCAGTTCTTCATCTCGTATCACCGCAGCAATCAGCGGAGCTTTCTTTCCGATTTTATCAGAAATTGCGGAAAGACGGACACCGGACAACCGTGCCGACTTGTCCAAATGTATCCCGACAAATTTAACACGACCATCGGCAAAATCGTCCACATCCACCGCACCGGGTACATTCATAATCCTATCGATTGTCTTTACAACTTCGATCTCCGGATTAATTAACGTGTCTATATGGGGGGTATGATCACGAAAGGTATCATGATATTCATCATAGTCAGCGCCGCGGATACGTGCCAGTTTCTTTGTTGTTGGAGAAATTATATTTGCAACCAGACATGCCACCAGATTGGTTTCATCACTATCTGTAACTGCAAGGAGGATATCAGCCTCTTTGATGCCTGCTTTCTTTAAAACAACCGGGCTGCTTCCGGACCCTTGGAGCACTTGAACATCAATATTATCAGATATATATCGAATGGCATCAAGGTTATTGTCAACTACCACTACATCTTTATTTTCAAAAGCCAGATGGCTTGCGATGTTAAATCCGACCTCACCGGCACCCACGATTACGATTTTCAACTGACGGTGCTCCTTTTATAAAATTGCTGAATGATTTTTACCATACAACAATAAACATGCAAAGGCAAATGACCACAAAAAGAGCTGCCCAGTCCCTTAAGCGTGCACAAAGCCAGGGATCTGTTCTGTTTTCAGAATAACATCGGGCCTCCATGGCAACTGCCAGCTTGTCAGCCCTTTCAAAGGTTCGCCGCATAAGCGGAATTCCAAGTTTTCTCAATCGATAGACCGGATTTTTTCTATTATCCACTCCTCTGGCCCGCTGGGCATCAGCGGTTTCCCTTGCCTGGTCGAAAATAACAGGAATAAACCGCACGACCAGACTCATCATGGTGGCAATCCTTTTGGACGGGATAAAAGGAAAAGGGTTAAGAAGCCACTCAACAGCAGCTTTGATTTCTGAAGGCCGTGTCGTTAAAACAAACGCTAATCCGGTTAAGACAACAATCACAAGCCGCCAGCAAATCAGGGCGCCGTCATAGATACCTTCCCGGGTAATTGAGATGGCCTTAAATTCAGCAACCACTGATCCTGGGGTCGATAATACACGGGCAATAAAAATAAAAGCAAGCAGCACAAAAACATACCGAAAAGTTTTTAAAATAGATTTAAAAGTTAGTTGAGCGTGCAGTAATGAAGCAACCAACACCAGAGTTAAAACTGAAAGTGCAACAGTATATGCTTTCAGGCTGGCAAAGCTGATAAGTACAAGAAATATGAGTTTAAATCGAACATCCAGCCCATGAAGGACAGAAGATCCGTGACGGAAATTGAAAGCGCTCAATTCAGCCATGATTGAACCTCCATCCCCAGGCGGGAGGCACACGGTTCTCTGATACCAAAGGCTTCAAGTTCACCAAGCAGTTGAGATGGCAATCCGTCTTTTACCACTTTTCCGTCTTTCATTATGACCAGGCGATCCGCATGGGCAATTACCTTTTCCAAATCGTGGGCTGCAACAAGAATTGTATGGCCGGACCGGTGGAGAGAAATAATCTGTTTTAAAACCTGTTTTACACCGGGATAGTCAAGGCTGGAAAAAGGTTCGTCAAAAACCAGTACGTTAGGTTCCATGGCCAGGATACCCGCAATTGCAAGCCTTCGCTTTTCCCCGCCCGAAAGTAAATGGGGCTTCTGATCTTCAAAATCGAGTAAGCCCACAATTTTCAATGACTTGAATACCCGTCTTTTAACCTCGCTTCTGTCCAGACAAAGGTTTTCCGGGCCAAATGCAACATCATCGCAAACAGTTTCACCCACAATCTGACTGTCTGGATCCTGGAATACCATTCCAACCATTTGCCTTGATTTTGCAAGATTTTTTGATACCGGGAGTCCGGCCAGACGAATCGTGCCGGTGGTAGGCAGAAGAAGTCCGTTCAGGTGTTTTAAGAGAGTGGTTTTTCCGGACCCGTTCGGCCCGGCAATAATGACAAACGTCCCTTCCCGGATGGTAAGATTTACATTCTCCAGACCCAGAGTACCGTCGGCAAATCGGTGGCTGAGGTTTTTTATCTCAATTATGTTCATAAAATCGCTCCGCGATTTTATATAGCGCGGCTTCGCCGCTCCAAATTTAGTTTTGTCTGGTAGGCGTTCAAGGGTTAAAAGGTTCAGGGGTTCAAGATGCCATTCTTATCCCCGGACTGCATTTGGAATGCGTATTTACGATAAAAGCGTCAGTTTCGTCAGTCCTAATCCAAAATTTGAAGCTAAATTGGCAATTACTTGGAAAAATGAACATTTGTAATGAGGACTTCGAATCTTCAATGCCCTTCTTTGTCCTTAACCCTGAACGTTGAACCCTGAACCTGTGAACGGTTACTTTACCTGTTTATTACAGGTCGTAATGCTTTTGCAATTGGTATGGCTGCGGCAATTTTTAGAGCATCGCCTAAAATAAACGGATACATTCCCACCGCCAGTGTCTTAGCCAATGTCATACCGGTTAACACTTTCAACCATGTTACTCCGCAAGCATAAATAAGGATGCCGCCGCAAACCATGGCAAACACGTCAAATACCACACGGTTTCTTGTTTTTTCGGTGATCCATCCGATCACATAGACCGCCGGAAGAAACCCCAAAAGGTATCCGCCCGTAGGTCCTGCAAAGCGCCCTATTCCACCGACCCCGCCTGAAAATACCGGAAGACCCAGAGCACCTGCCAGAAGATAAACCCCTACACTTGCAACCCCCCACTTAGAGCCCAGTAACAGGCCTGAAAGAAATATAAAAAGATTTTGAAGAATAATCGGAACCGGACCTATGGGTATTGCCAAGTATGCGCCTGCTGCGGTAAGCGCGGCCAGAAGTGAAGCATATACGGTCATGTGAAGTTGTTTAGCAGCAATCATGAAAGCAATCGCCATAGATAATTTTTTTTATTGATCCGTCTGCAAGTTTCAACATCAGCGCACCGGTGTTGTCCACATCCATGGCAATGCCTTTGAACTCATCATTGGTGGTTACAATTTTTACCTGCCGGCCAATTGTCAAAGTATAGCTTTTCCACTCAGAGATTACATTATCCAGAGTCCTATTGTTAAGCCGGTTTTCAAATTCATCCAGAAACTCGGATAAAAGCTGTTTCCTAGAAATATTCCTGCCAATGATCTTCTTTAGCGACACGGCCATGGGTTCATAAGGAGTGGGATCATTATTAACATTTACACCCATACCGATATTGATAAACGTAATCATATCGGTTTCAGCCTCCATTTCAGAGAGTAATCCCGCAACCTTTCTTTCCTGAACAAGGATATCGTTAGGCCATTTTACCCTGGCATTAATATTAAACATGTTGCGCAGGGTTCGGGCCATAATCATGGATGCTGCAAAGTTGATCCGTGAGCTTAACGCCGGCGGTATTTGCGGCCTGAGTATAATGGTAAAAAAGAGCCCGCCTTGTGATGAAAGCCAGGTTCTTTTCAAACGACCCCGTCCTTTGCTTTGACGCCCGGCAATAACCACGGTAAAATGAGGGGAACCGTTTCTCGCAAGATTTCCGGCAACATCCATTGTGGAGGTAACTTCATCAAAATAATGGATTTTTAATTCTCTATCCCCAAATTCCCATGGGTAAAGGATGTCAGGATCGTTTATCAGACGGTATCCCTTGGGTGTTGCCCGGACATTATATCCAAATTCCCGCAGCTTTTTAATATGTTTCCATATAGAAACCCTCGAAACCCCTAAGTGAGAACTGAGAGTTTCTCCGGAAACAACATCATTTTCTGCTCTCAATATTTTAAGAATTTTCCCCTTCATTGTTTATTTGCCTTCTGGTTAGCCTTGCTGATCGCACCCGTTAACGCAATAAAGCAAGATTGTCAACTGTTTTGAAATTTGCTCAGAAGTTGTGATAGCGAAATATCTTAATGTTTACAATCGGTTCAACAGCCTTTCGTGGATATTATCAAATCCGCCGTTGGAATGAAGGTGTAATGATATCAAGCAATTATAGTGATTTTAGGGGCTAAGTTTAATGAATCATACTAAATCGTGCTAAATTATCAAGCGCAAATGCACCCTATACGCACCCAGAAGGAGAAAGATTTATTGACCATATCTTGTGGTTAAAATATAATTAAAACAAAATGTTCCAGGGGATAGGGAACAGCTGCCCGACAAGACCGGATATCCTGGCCGGTCTTCCCCTGATCTTCAAACAGGGCCTACAGGAGGCAGCGAAATGCCAAATCATAATCATCCAGACCTATTTCCTAACTTAAGGGCGATTAAACTGGAAGTTTTTGCTCATACCTGGGCTAAACGTTTTCCATTCATTAAGAATATATCACTTTATCAGAAACCTGATGATGTTTTTGATTTTCATGTAAAATACGTGATGTTTTTTGAACTGTCTGAGATTAGCAAGACAGATGGATACGAGGAGTATAATGGACAGTTTGGAGAACTTTTGGCGGGATCTAAGGCCCTTATATGGCTTGGTGAAGCAAGGCCAGACGATTTCAAGGAAGTCTACAAAAAAACACCGCATGATCACTTTTTAGATGAATGGCGTTTTGTCACAATACTACCTGAAGGGATAGTTGAAAAGTATTCGTGGATATTATTTTCACGTACAGGAAAAGAAAATACGATTAAAGAAAAAATGATCGAGCAAGACAAAACAAAGGTCTTTCCTTGTAATCCGGAAACGAAATGGGATCAAATAGAAATGGCGCTTCTACCGGCTGGAGATAAATTTATGGTAAAGACCCCGCTTGGACGTGGGTATTACGATCATATAGATCTTAAATTCCATGACAAAAGAACTAAAAGTAAAAGACCCATCAGTTTATGGCATTTCTTAAAACAACTGGCTAATATGAAAGGTTTTTTTCCTCTTACAGACGTTCAGAACTTTGAAAAATTATCTTCAAATGCAAAACGACTTGATAAGCATTTAAAAAAGCATTTCGAAATAAAAGAATCAATCTATAAAGATCGTTGCGATAAAATAGGCGGCTATGAAACCGACTTTAAGATAAGTCAAATTCCTAACGATGACAATATGGATATTGGAAAGTCGTTGATGGATGAAGAACTTGAAGATCCAAAATATAGCAACATTAAAGAAGGCTCATATTACCCCGAGCATTCCACATTTAAAAAAGAATAATCTTTGTTTTATATCTGTGTAAGGGGAAATTTATAAATTTCCTTTAAATTTTTTTATTATACGATTCCAGCCCATTACCCTCATTTTTAGTTTTTCTGCGGAAATTTCCCATAAGTAAAGAAACAACTTTCTTCTTCAAACAGGGGAGGTTTCCAATGCTTAGCGTTTCAAAAAAGCTTCGGGCAAAAATCAAATTAAATAACATTCCGGCCTATCGAATAGCCCAATTGGCTGGGATGGACCCCTCAACTCTCTCAAAACTTATCTGTGGAATATCAACGATTAAGCCAAACGATCCAAGAGTTATCAAGGTTGGAGAGGTACTCGGAATCTCCGCAGAGGGATGTTTTCAGGAGGACATACCTAAATGAGGTCATTAATCAAGCGCTTAATCGTGTGGTGTTTCTGCTATGGACTCCTAAGCGCCAAAGCTATACAGTAAATTTATAATTTTTTCAGGCTAAAGGCATACTAAGTAAGGCCTTTAAGGGCTCGGATATGAAGCAAAAAATTATTAATCATTTTTCAGGAAAATTTAATTCGTTCTTTAATAAATACCTACCAAGCAAAGGCGACATCTCAGACTTTATCGCAAAGTTTAACGATAAGGAACAGGCTGCAGAACGGCTTTCAATCCTGATTGATAATGCCGGGCCCTATGAACCCCCAAAGAAGGTAACAATTGAAGATATTATCCTGCCTGCAAATCAGTTCTATCAATTAGACGTTCCAGAACGGCAAGAGCTTTTATTTCCGTGGTTAAAAGAAGATTCAATCAATCTTGTATCCGGCTGGCGTGGATGCGGAAAAACATGGTTTGCCCTGGGCGTTCTTAATGCTGTTAGCAAAGGCACTAAGTTTGGACCCTGGGAATGTAAAAAATCTGTCCCCTGCCTTTTCCTTGACGGTGAAATGACCGTCACAGATGACCATGAACGCATTAAAAATCTGCGCTTAGATTCAGACAGAGAAAATCCTTTTTATTTTTATTCGGATGCTTACGCTAATCAATTAGGTTTGCCGAGAGCGCACCTTGCCAAAGAGTCATGGCGCCAAAAAATGAAACAAATTTTGATAACCCGGAAAGTCAAACTTTGGGTAGTGGATAACCTTGCCTCACTTGCAAGCGGCCTGGATGAGAATAAAAAACAAGATTGGGACCCCATTAACTCATGGCTTTTAGAACTGAGGTTTGCCGGTATTTCAACAATTATGCTTCATCATACCAATAAGGATGGAGGACAGCGCGGAACATCTGCCCGAGAGGATAACCTTGACATTAGTATGATGTTAAAAAAGCCGCATGATTATATGCCTGAAGATGGTGCCCGGTTTATAGCGCATTTCGGTAAGGCCAGAGTGCAGACAAGCAGACTGAACCTGATTTCTGACACAGAATTCAAACTAATAGTGGATGAATCCGGGAGCTATGTATGGACATTTAACAGTGTAAAGAAGGAAACCAAAAACGAAATCTTAAGACTGCTTGATGAAGGTATGACACAAACAGACGTTAAAAGCACACTTGGAATTGACAAAGCCTATGTAAGCAGAATCCGAAAACAGGCAATTAAAGACGGTCTTTTGACCCCAAAAAACAAACTAACTCAATCAGGATTTATGTCTTTAAATGGATAAAAATTTAGTCAACTTTCGTGGTCAACTCGGTCAACTTTGGTTGACAGTCAATTGTCAAGTCAACTTTAGTCAACCGATATTCGGTAAGCATATGAAATTACAAATGATAACGTCAAAATCTTTAGTCAACTAACCATAAAGAAAGACCCCAGTTGACTAAGGGGTCTTTATAGGGAGTCAACTTGTCAACTTTTAACTTTTTAGTGTGTCTTCAGACCGAGTCCTGGAGGCGGG
Source organism: Thermodesulfobacteriota bacterium (assembly GCA_034658755.1). Lineage (GTDB taxonomy): Bacteria > Desulfobacterota > Desulfobacteria > Desulfobacterales > UBA11574 > S5133MH16. The sequence continues at coordinate 10,113 of JAYEFV010000166.1, forward strand.
TGGATGGTGGGTAATATAAGGGGTTAGCCATGCTTGAAATAACAGACGAAATGATCATGGTCGACATACAGGCATTTCAAAACCGCATTTTAGCTGCACGTGAAAAACTGGCTATGTTGCCGACCGGATACCTTATATATCCACAGAACAAGAAGTGTGAAAAACAGCGCCGGGAGTATGAAAGTGAAATCGTTCACGTCAAAAAATTGATAGGAATTGCAAAAGAGGCACTTGAGGAGGTTTCACAATGATTGGGAGTGCAAAGCATGACAAACCAGTCTATGACCTCAAAGACTTGACCAAAAAACTGAAAATCAGCATCAGAACTTTGAGGGAATATGTCAAGAGCGGGCAGCTGAAAGCCAAGAAGGTGGGCAAGGCGTATTATATTACCGAAACTAACCTTATGGCTTTTTTAGACCATGATACCTAACTGTGAACGGAACCCTTTTTTGTGCCTGGGGGTAAGATAGGGTTCCTTTTTTATGTGTCCGGAGGTGATGTAAAAACTCTTTTTTTGTACCCCCTGAGTCAACCTCTACTCTGTTAAAAGGGGCACTATAAGGTAGGTATTTAGAATCTATTCATTAACTTATTGATAAGCGGTGAAGTCAGGCAATTTGTAAACGTGGTAATGTTGATGTGAGTTATAGAGTTAGGGGTGGTAAAGGTTGCGCCTATTGATAGCCTTTTTGTTTTTTTCGTAGTCACAGACGATATTAACAGATAATCGCTATATGTGATTACCCCCCCATACCCCCTTCGAATCGGCAAAGAGACTCCTTTTTCTCCGGGGGAATGTTAAACTGAAATTGATACCAAAATATGTGTGACCTATTAGACACAGACCGTTTGTTAGACCTTAAAGGGCTAAGTGAATATTCAAGCCTGGGTATTCCCACTTTGCGGGATTATATCCGGTCTAATGGTCTCCCTTGTTTTAAGATAAAGGGCAAGATTTTAATCAAACTGAGTGAATTTGATACCTGCCTTAAACGGTATCGAGTTAACCGGAACCAGGATCTTGACAGTATTGTCGATGAGGTTATGGACAGCCTGAAAGGTTAGAATCAAAGGAATAGTTTGATTTCAAATGATACAACTAACTAACATTTCAAATGAATACCATAAGCCAATGGAACAGGGTGCATGTGGGGTGCGTTTAAGGAACCCTGCCGAAAGGAACCCAAGGGGGGTGCCGATGGCCGGGGTATGCAAGTGCATAATCAAAACACCCATATATTTTTTTTAAGATTTTTGGAGGCATGGGGCCAATGAAGGGATAGTAATCAGGCAGGGAGACAATGGCAGTAAACCATAAGATTCTAACAAAAGATGGTGTTAGAGAGAAACGCCTTACCCCTATGTCGGCAATAAGAGCTAAATGTATGGAGTGTTCAAATTTTCAGCATAGTGAAATCACACGGTGCCCTATAACCGATTGTGCATTATGGGTATATCGTTTTGGTAAAAAGCCAGACCAGCAAGGCGTTAAAACTCGGTCTGAATGAAATAGACAGGCAGCTGGCTATGCTTTTATTTATTTTCTATGGTGGGCGAATAGTCTAGGACGGATTAAGGTTCTTTTATATCTAAATCGATGGTGTGATAACAACCAGCCTGAAGTCGGTTGTAAGTCACGAAAGAAAACAAATCCCATTACGGGAGGGATGAAACAGAGTGTCTGCCTAAGGGTAGTAGGAGATAACCGAAAATCAATATATAGAAATATCGAGGGCTATGACGGGGGTGGTTTTCGCTTGCCGAGCCATACAAGTATAACGCCAACAGCAAATATGGGTAAGCTTACAATGTACGCAAGGGAAAGACTCCAATATGAATTAATAAAGAGAAAGAGACATCCAGAACTTAAAAACAAGATTGCCCCAGCTATGTAGCGCCAATTATCAAACATCACAAATCCTTTGGTTGATTTAGGTGCCAGTATAAAACTTAAGATAGCAAGCGGTTTCGGCATTTGCAAGATATTGCCCGGATTGATGCGGTTATTGAGACACTCCCCATAAGTGTGGGCAGCGGGCCTTAGATGCCTGTGAGACACCCTGCTACGGCAGGTAGGAAGCCTAACCGGCAAAGGGCTTTTTAAGAATATAACTATTTTTTATTCAAGGTTTTTCTTGGTGTACCGATATGCATAGTACCATATGTAACTTGATATCAAATACTTGACAAAACATTCCTTCTGTTAGATTGTAAAGGGTAGCTATATTAATAACCCCTATTATAACGTGTGTTAATACCAATGAAACTTATTGATATTAAAAAAGAAAAACTGCAAAATGCTATAATTTATTTTTCGAGGCACACAAAATATTGTGGGATTACCAAGCTCATGAAGCTTCTGTATTTTTTTGATTTCATCCATTTTAGACAAACAGGGAAATCGGTAACTGGACAGGATTATTTCGCATGGGACAAGGGTCCAGTTCCTGTTGAAGCTTACAAAGACCTCACCGGCAAGGAAGATAAGGTGTTAGGTCTTAAAAAAATTGCCACATTGGTCCCAAAAGGTGAAAATTTTTTAGAAGTTAAAGCCATGGCTCGGGCTAAATTTGATAAAAAGGTCTTTAGCGAGAGAGAATTTCTACTCCTTAAACAAGTTGCCGAAATTTTTCGAGATGCCAGAGCTAAAGACATGGTTGAAGTGACCCACCTTAAAAATTTCCCTTGGGAAAAAACCAAAAATACCAAAGGTATTTTTAAGCGTATCGACTACGAACTTTCACTAGATGGTTCTGAGGATCAACTTAACTTCGAAATTATTAAAGAAAGACAGGCTGAAATAGCAGAAATGGAAAGGCTGTTCGGAAAGTAATGAAAAGGGGAACAATCCTTTTTCACTCTAAATTTCGGTTTCATAATGGTGAAATTGGTGAAAAATTTCTGGTTATTTTAAACAATCAGAAGAGTCGTGATCCTTTTCTTGTAGCTAAAACCACAGCCCAAGATAACAACAAATCTCGCAACCCTGGTTGTATCCTAAAAGAAAACCTTTTTTTTATTGAGGTTAGCAAAACCTGGTTTAAACTTGACACTTGGGTTCAGTTGTTTGAGGTTTACCCATTTACAGCGAGTGAGGTTTTGAAAGCTCGTTTTGATGGTGATCTTGAAATTAGGGGTGAGCTTCCAGAGCAAAAAGCGAATGAGATAAAAAACTGTGTTAAACGCCTCATAGATTTCCCGGTACGATATAAAGAAATGATTGTAAAAAAATAACTTTTTAATGTCTTGAACGAAACCTGATTAGATAGCGATCAGATTCTTCTTCCCTTCAAGGTGTCAAGTCAAGTCCGTCCAGTATCAGTTAAACTCATATTCTACCAAACAGTTCCCCATTTTTCCCATTTAGATCTCGGCGTTCTTCCATTATCTCCTCTATAGGAATCATCATTCAAACCATCATTCCCGTTATCCTCGTAGTAGCCATCGACAGATCGAGGATGCGACTTTACATATGATGGGTTTGAAATGTTATAATCCCGAACAAGAACGTCGGAAAAAGCTGTACCGGAAAATATGACAAAAAAACATGCCAAGCCAATAATAACAATTCCAATTTGTTTCTTTGTTACATCTATTTTCTCTTTTATTAAATTCATGGTTTCCTCCTTTTTTCTTTCTTTATTTTATGAGACGGTCTCCATGGGAACTTCTTACAAAAATTATTCGCCATAATAAAAAACCCCGCCTCAGTGGACAGGGTTAATGTAAAGAGTTATTATAAGTTGTTAATTTACCAACGCCTTTGACCGGAAAAGTATTGGTCACCATGATCATAGTGATGATGTCATTGGGGCTCTGCGTTGCCGCTGGACAGATCATCGTGCATGATATTATTCCCACGTTCTGGGGCGAAGACAAACATGTGATGTCAGATCAGGATCAGATTGAAAAGCATTCCGCTATGAGAGGAGATCTATTTGCCGACACCTCCATAGAAGAAAAATCAACCCCCTTTTATCAGACTGATGAATTTATTTTCGCACTGAGATTTACTCACATCCACATTTTCGGCATGAGTGCAATTTTTATCCTCATAGGAATCATTGTTCTGTTTCTTGATTTAGGCCTAAAGGCCCGCATTTGGCTGATTGTACTCCCCTTCATCGGTGTAATCATTGATTTGGCTTCAGTTTGGCTTAAGCTGTTTGTCCATCAGGCTTTTTTCTGGTTGCACATCCCTGGTGGCACTCTTTTTGGAGTAGTCTTTGCCATTGATGTCATTCTAATGCTTTGGCAGATGTGGGTGAGGCCGTCAGAACAGAATGGATAGCTTTCCAGAGCAAAAGCTGGTAACTTTTTATCCACTTTATTATGCCCCCCCCCATAAAAAAATAGCACTTTTTTTAATATTGGATTTTAATAACACTTGTAAAATTAAATGGTTAAATATTAGTATTACAATGTGGCATGATCTTTGCTTTGATATAATCAAAAGCAAAACAAGAAAGGAGATTTGTGATGAATACGAAAATTTACATAATAAAGAGGAAGACGCCATGAAAAAAATAAAAATATTTCTAATTTAGATGACCACATAATTACATCCAACTGCCATACTGATTGTTTAGCAAATCAATTAGTATGGCATAAAGGTTTTTAAAGGAGCAATAAAGTGGCACATACAAAAGGTTTGGTTACAAGCATTGAAAAAGAAGGATGGGCTCAAGTGGCTACCGAAAGAACGGGTGTCTGCGGTGGTTGCAAATCAACACATAGTTGTCACTCTTGTCTAACAAATTCTAAGATAGTGACCGAAGTGTTGAACAAGGCCGGTGCAAAAGAGGGCGATCTTGTTACTGTCAGCTTCAATTCAGGCCTGGTCCTCAAGAGTGCTGCAATTCTGTATTTGATTCCGGTTGCAGGTCTGATGGCAGGAGCACTAATGGGTGCTGTTTTAAGTGTAGGGCTGGCTATCAATGAAACGAGTGCAACCATTGCATTCGGCTTTGCGAGTCTTTGCCTGGGGTTTTTCATAACTGCTTTCATTTCCAGGCGGATGTCGGCGAATAACCGGCT
>JAYEFV010000167.1:0-4009 GCA_034658755.1 Thermodesulfobacteriota bacterium
TAATAAAATAAGCTGGGGGCTTATGAATACGGGCTTGGATGACAACATCAATTTCATGTGCCCTTTTTGCTTTAATCCCAAGACTTACAAGATTATCGTAAAACACCTTTATCAATTCAAAACGCAACGTTTTTCAGCCGGGCCTTAAATTAAAAACTTTACTTATCACCGAATGTATCTCTGCGCAGATGGAATGGCGGCTTTTAGTACTAATGCGATGCAGTAAATCCCTCCTACACATGTGTTGGCAGAACTCACACTATTCGACTTGCCATTAGCCGTGAATCGTAGATTTTTAACCGTGCCGTCGATAATTCGCGGATTTCTGTAGTGTTTTTTCAAGCTGAAAACGCCGCAGCTCATGGCTTGTGTGTACATCATCTTCATGACCTTGATGCTCGATTACTCACCAGTCCTGATCCAAACGGCCTTCAGGTTATTCCAATGCAAGAAATATCGCAAAGCGAAGCGGCTCGCTATTTCTTGTCAAGTGTATCCAATTTTTCGGCCTCCTTGAGTTTTTCAATATCGATTTTATCTTGCGGCCTTCCGCTTGCTTCCTTTGCTTGGATAAGGTCAGATCGCGAAATGAATAGAATTTTAAGATCATCCAGTTGAACCACTTCACGATTTTTCCAAGCCTCATTGAACTCTATTCCTGGGATCGACATCATAATATCGACTCCCAAAGGGGGCCTTCCCATCTGATAGAAATATCCTTTATGTGCGAAGTCATCTGACGTAAGATTTTCTAGTGGTGCACCAAATTCTTTTAAGGCCGAATACACACATTATGCATTATCTTGATCAGTCGCTATAAACACATCAATGTCTTTCGTGAAACGTGGTTCACTATATTTCATAACTGCGTATCCGCCTACTATGAGATAGCGCATTTTATGTTTTTCGAAAATTTTCAATAGTTCTCTGAAGTCTGGACTCGTCAGCATTTTTTCCTCGAATTAAAAAATAATCATTTAGCATTTCCGTTACTGCCTCGAAAATGGCAAGATCTCCTTGGGATTGCCAGAAGCGAATATCGAACAAACGCCTATCATCTTTTATACGTTGATAATTTTCTTCTATTTTTTCCATTTCTTATCCTAATACCTGAACGATAAAGTAAACGGACGCGCGGTTTTTTGCGATCTGCTTAAATGACAGCTTCGATGCCCTTCATTTTCCTCGTCAAATAAGATCTGGCAGGCATGCTTTTTGTTCTCTCTCGATCCATAAAGACCGTGAACGATAACTCCCTCATTGGCTCAAAGCCATAGCGCGCCATCAATTCAGCGATCTGTTTTGCACTGTGTAGGTACATGGTTACGGTTTTTTCCGACTTTGTGTGCTCCGCGCCCACTTCAATCGCATGAACCTCGTTTTCAGATCGATCCCCGACCACGAATGCAAATAATCCGCCCTTGCGAAGAATGCGACTGGCCTCTTGAAAAACAGGAGATAGATTGCTGAAAAAATTGAAAACACCGGTACAGACAGCATGATCTATGCTCTCTGAATCGAACGTGTAAGGTGTCTTGCTCAAATCATGCAGATGCAAAGACGAGAAACCTTTGCTGCGGCATGCGTCAAGCATCTGGGGAGAAATATCCATACCATGGATTTCCAGACCTGCTTTAAGGAATAAAATAGATCCCAAACCAGTGCCGATCCCGATATCCAGCATAGACTGACCAGGTTGAACATGAGCGTAAGTCAGGCCGAAGATGACCTCGGGGCCGTACCAGCCAGTTGCCTCTGCTTCTTCGTCATAGACAGTTATCATTTCATCTATCTGGTCCATGTTTTTTCATTGTCCTTTCTGAGCATCAAACGATAAGGTGAGCTGGCCGGCAACAGGGCAGGTCGAAATTGAACCAAATTCCCGCTATCCGCGATATAACACCCGGTCAGCTCAACCGACTGGTTCGCAGCAGGCATTTTGTTTGCGGCATTTTAACTGTACGCACGTACCCTCAAAAAGGGATTTCTTCTTTATCTGAATCACCATCAAAATCAAAAGGCATCATTTCGCTTGCCAAATCAAAAAAGACACCCAAAGATTCGCATAAATTCTTCACAATTCGACTATGAACTTCTTTTTCATTAACATCCTTGGCTTTCGACATTGCTTTCAATGCGGAAGTTAATTCTTTTGACAATCCAACAATTATTTTTTCAGGATCCATTAATTCTCCATTTCATTTTTTTTATTGCGTGAAAGTGAGCAGCGGCCTAAATTCAAACCAAACTGGCACAGCCTTTACGTAAAACCGCTATCTACAAGCCGTCTGCTCAACCAGTTGGTTGGCCTTTTTCGATTGCCTTAAGCAGGGTCTGAAGTTTCATGCGAAGGTCTGAAACCTTGGTTGTTGCAACATCCCAGACTATTTTGTAATCAACTCCAAAATAATCGTGGATAAGCCTATCTCGCATTCCAGTGATTTTTCGCCACTCGATGTCCGGTTGCATCACCCTAACATCCTCTGGCAGTTTTTTGGAGGCTTCACCGATGATCTCGAGACTTCGAACGAATGCCCTCTTAACCGTTGGATTCCTGACAAATGACTCATAATCCATATCCGATATCTGAGTTAAGATGAAGTCGATCTCGTCAAGGATATGATGGATGTATTCAAGCGGCGATAGGGACACGCTCTACCTCCCTTAAAATATGTGGTCCGATGTGTGGACTTAGAGCCTCTGGCGTAATCAACTCGACTTTGCGTCCCAGAATTTCTTCCAATAGAAATGCAACTTCCATAAAATTATCGAAAGTGTGCTTTTCAGGTGTGAATTCCACGAGAATATCTATGTCGCTCATAGGTGTCTGGTCCCCTCGGACAAAAGAGCCGAATAATCCAATATTTTTAACGCCATAGAATGCAAGTTGTTTTTGTTCGTCTATAATGCGCTTAAATATTAACTTTTTATCGTTAGTCTTTTCATTCATGAGGTATCCTCCACAATGCCTTTAACCACACCAGAATACATTAAAATTTAAGGGGATGCAATTGTGAAAAGAGGGACGGGTTGAAATTACGCGTTTCTAGTCTTTCAGGGACAAGGATTGATCGACGATCAGTTTTTGGCCTCTAGTGGCCGCCCGACTGACTGCGGATTTGCTCAGTCCAAGGTACTTGCCAACCTCAGTTGCCGTCAGGCCCAGATCCCGAATCGCCCAGTATGCAAGAACACTACGGGCACGTACCCGATCGGGCTGTTTTCCAGGGACAACCACTTGGTCTTTTTCAATGCCAAAGATTTCCGCAACCCTTTCTGTAATTTTTGTCAGCGTCCATCCTTCCGCCTTTAACCGGTACCGTCGTTCCATTTGCTCTGATGCCTGGCCCAGAACTTTTTCCACAAAATCACTGTCCCCTAAAATGCGCTCATCTCCCTTTATATGAATCTTCATCCTTCGCATGGATTTTAATACTCCCCAACCACCGACACTCCTTAATAGTCCTCCTCCGGTCATCTCCGGATTTCGTCCCCGGCCCATGCCTTTCTCCACAAAGTCCCGATACTTTTTTCGTGCCGCATATTTGCTTTTACCAAAGAGCTGCAATACCGAATCGGTATCTTGCCAAGGATTTTTGCGTTTTCCCATAATAACGCTGTGGCCGGTGTAGGCATACCTGTCAAGCGACTTTAAGTCTTTTACAATCCCGGCCCGAATCGGATTTAAATGGATATAGCGCACCAGTTCCAGAAGGTAAGTGTTTTCCTGGCACAAAATCGATTTGTAGCGATTTTGAAATAAACGGCCGTAACGGCGATGCCGCCGGTTAAAAGTAACCGCATAGCCGGTCAGAAGTCGTCGCATAATTTGAGCAATCGGCTCTTTGCCGGTTTTTAAAAGAAGATGGAAATGATTCGGAATCAGCGCCCAGCCGTAGCAGGACGTGGAGGTCTTTTGCAAAACAGAACCGAGCCTTTCCAAAAACCGGTTTCGATCGGTATTGTCTTTAAAAATGTTTCGTCGCTCAATACCCCTGCATATGATATG
>JAYEFV010000168.1:0-3989 GCA_034658755.1 Thermodesulfobacteriota bacterium
GTCTCCTGGAAATTCCCATGGCTTGGAATATGGGAGGCTGTTTTTAAAAAAAAGGCAATGACACTCCCGCCGGAGAAGTTCGTCTATGATATCGAAGATTTTTTTTCATTACAGAGAAAACCATTTAAAGAGTTTTCCGTTATGGTCCCCCAAAATCCTTCAAAGATACTGAATGAATATTTCGGTACAGACGACTGGATGGAATATTGCATTCCCTCCACCCTTGATCACCGTCAATACAAACCTACCGGATTTCCAGCTGTCAAAAAGCCATTACAAGCGGTCATGGCGTATTTAGACCCATAGGTGCGGTTTCTTAAGAAGCCGTATCATCAGTCAAATCCGGACTGACATAATAGAAGTGCCCCCACTCGATACCGGATTCGTGAAAACTAAAATAAAGGAGAACCCAATGAAATGAAAAAGACGACACTATTAAAAAACATGCTTCATAGTCTTGATCTGGAATTTCTGATGGAAGCCCATAATGGTTTATCCGCACGAATCGTTGAGCAGTCAGGCTTCAAAGGTGTATGGGCCAGCGGACTTGCAATAAGCGCATCGTTTGGTGTCCGCGACAATAATGAAGCCAGCTGGACCCAAGTGCTTGAAATGGTCGAATTCATGAGTGATTGCACTTCTATTCCCATTCTGCTGGACGGTGATACGGGCTATGGTAACTTCAACAACCTGCGGCGCCTCGTCAGGAAGCTTGAACAGCGGGATATTGCCGGTGTCTGCATTGAAGATAAGCTTTTTCCCAAAACCAACAGCTTCCTCAGTGAACGCCAGCCACTTGCCGGTATTGATGAGTTTTGCGGCAAAATAAAAGCAGGTAAAGACACCCAGAGAGATGATGACTTCTGTATCATAGCCCGTGTGGAGGCCTTTATCGCCGGGTGGGGACTGGAAGAGGTGCTGAAACGCGCCATTGCCTACCACCAGGCCGGTGCTGATGCAGTGCTTATACATAGTAAAATAGACTCCTGTGAAGAGATCGAGTCATTCATGAGAGAGTGGGGCAACCGCGGGCCGGTGGTCATTGTTCCGACAAAGTATTACAAAACTCCGACACAAACATTCAGAGACCTTGGTATCAGTCTGGTAATATGGGCAAACCATCTTATGAGGTCGGCAATAAGTGCAATGCGGCAAACAGCTATGCATATATACGATTTGCAGTCCTTACATGAGGTGGAAGATCGCATCGCCACCCTGGCCGAAGTCTTTGAATTACAGAACGCAGATGAGCTGCAACAGGCAGAAAAGAGATACCTCCCTTCAACCGAAGGGAATGCAAAATGATCAGTGCCGGGGATTTTTTACATTCATGTTTGGACCGGGGCTTTAGCTTTTATACAGGGACTCCATGTTCATATCTTAAACCGATTATTAACTATGTCATTGATAACAAAGAATTTAGTTTTATCAATGTTGCCAACGAAGGGGATGCCGTCGCCTTGGCTTGCGGTGCAGTCATGGCAGGTAAAAAAAGTGTTGTCATGTTCCAGAATTCCGGACTTGGCAACGCGGTAAACCCCTTAACATCTCTGAATTATACCTTCAGGATTCCTGTGTTACTTATTGTTACCCTTCGCGGTGAACCTGCCGGTCCAAAAGATGAACCGCAGCATGAACTCATGGGGGAAATTACAACGGCTTTGCTGGAAACCATACGAATCGGATGGTCATATTTTCCAGACTCAAGCGACGAAATTTTGGCAGCTCTTGAACATGCAGATGCATTCATGACTAAAGAGGGGCTTCCTTTTGCATTTGTCATGCGCAAAGGCGCTGTCGAATCTTATAAACTGAACTCATTCGATAAAACCAGACCCATACATCATACTGTTTCCCATGAAGAAAACTTTTGCCTCCCGTACAATAAAAGGCCGACCCGCAACGAAGCATTACAAATTATCCAATCAATTTCAGGCAAAGGAACTGCGGTCATTGCAACAACAGGTTTTAACGGGCGTGAAATGTATATGCTCGATGACCGCAACAACCAGCTTTACATGGTCGGTTCCATGGGGTGCGCGCTTTCTATTGGAACCGGTATCGCTCTTCACAAACCGGGGCTAAAAGTGATTGTGGTTGACGGCGATGGAGCATTGCTTATGAGAACAGGCGCCATGGCAACAACCTGCTCTTCTTGCGCTCCACACAATTTAATTCACATTCTTCTCGATAATGAAGTGCACGAATCAACCGGAGGCCAGAGGACTCTATCCGATAATGTTTCCTTTCCGGTAATCGCGAAGGGTTTTGGATACTCCCCTGTATTTTCCACCGATGTGCTCAATGAATTTAAAAGCTGCCTGACGCAGGCAATGGAGCAGAATGGGCCTGTCTTTATACATCTTAAAACACGCTCGGGTGTTCCGGCAGGTTTAGGCAGGCCGTCGGTTAAACCGGTACAGGTCAAAGAACGATTCATGGAATACCTCGGTAATTTTCAGTAAAAGGAGTAATATGTTTAACGTTCGACAAGCAGTAATATTAGGGGCTGGGCTCGGGTCCCGTCTCAGAGGCACACTCGATGACCGTCCCAAAGGATTTTTAAAATTGGGAAACGGACCGATTGTCGAGGAATCGATTGCCAAACTTGTTCGCACCGGAATAACCGATATTGTGATTGTAACCGGCTATTGCCATGAGTTCTATGATCAACTTTCCGAAAAATACCCCTTTGTCCGTACGGTACTGAACCCGGATTTTGCAACAACCGGCAGCATGCTGTCTCTCTATACCGCCTATCAGTATGTCAATAGTGATTTTCTGCTTTTAGAGTCCGACCTGGTTTATGAGTATAATGCCCTGCAAACACTCCAGAATTCTCCTAAGGATAATTGCATATTACTCTCTGGTAAAACCGGAGCGGGTGATGAAGTCTACGTTGGTGTCAGCAATGACAGAGTCGTTAACATGTCAAAACGCCGTGGTGACATTAAATGCCTGGGGGGCGAGCTGGTAGGTATCTCAAAAATCTCGCTGGAACTATATAAGCAGATGACGGATCTTGCCCCCGCAAAATGTAAGCATAACAGTCAATATCAGTACGAAGATTGCCTTGTCGACGTAAGTGATAATGTTGCCATCCATTACCAGTGCATAGACAACCTGGCATGGATAGAGATAGACGATGAAAATCATCTAAATAAAGCCCGTGAAAAGATCTACCCTTTAATTAAACAAAGAGACTCAGAAATAATTATCTCGAAAAAAGTCGAAAGACATGTTCTGCTCAACCCGGGGCCTGCCACAACAACCGATACGGTTAAATATGCCATGGTTGTTAATGATATCTGCCCAAGGGAAAAAGAGTTTGGAGTCCTTGTGGAAGGTATTAGACAGGACCTGGTCAGGGTTGTTCATGGTGAAGGGATGTATGAAGCCGTGCCTTTTGCTTCATCCGGCACCGGTGCGGTTGAAGCCTGCTTGAGCTCGGTTGTCCCTCATGACAAATCAGTGCTTATTATCAGCAACGGCGCCTACGGCAAACGGATGCAGCAGATATGTGACGGTTACGGCATATCCCACATCGATTGCAATATAGACTGGGGTAAACCGGTCGATTGCAACCAGGTTGAAACATTGATCGAACAGTACAGACAGGATATCTCCCATATTGCACTGGTTCATCACGAGACAACCGTGGGAATTCTGAATGATATATCCACAATCTCCCGTACGGCCGGAAAATTTGGCGTTGAGGTAATTGTAGATGCCATATCCTCGTATGCCGGCATCCCAATTGATATTAACGATTCCGGAATTCATTATCTTATGGGCTCGGCAAATAAATGTATCCAGGGCATGGCAGGGCTCAGCTTTGTTATCTGTAAAAAAGAGTCGCTTGAAAATACAAAGAAGATCAAACCGCGGAATTTCTATTTTAATCTTTATCAGAACTACTCCTTTTTTACCCAAAAACATGAAATGCAGTTCACACCGCCGGTCCAGATTTTCTATGCCCTGAGGCAGGC
>JAYEFV010000169.1:0-3979 GCA_034658755.1 Thermodesulfobacteriota bacterium
AGCTATTTTCTACGAAAAAGAAAAATTAAGGGAAGATAATGAGTTGAAAGCTGTCGGTATCTCTCCTTTTGAATTGAAGGATGAAGAAAGAGGAGTTTTGCTCCGATGCGGAAGGCATTCCGGTGCTGAATCTGTGACTATAAATGGGCACAGAAGCATCAAGATAATGGGTAAACGGGGTGAACGCCCGAAATTTCTTAACCATGCGACGACTTTCTGGCTGGCTTCTAATGTCAGGGTTCCTAACCTCAAGATAAATCTTCAACCATTTGGATGGTTACACTTGTTTGAATTGACGGATAGGCTCAGCAAAGAATTTCACGACAAAGAGCAGGCTTTAAAAAAAGAACTGGTCCTTGAACAAGAAGTCCGACGCCATGAGGCTGAGAGGCAGCTTAAGCTGCAACGTCAAGCTGAAGAATATGAGGAGCGAGAAGCCAAAGAAGACGAAGAAAAACGGATTGCCGAGGAAAAGCGGAAGAAAGAACTTGCGGCTATGAGTCCTGAGGAACTGGATCTGGCCGCTTTCGATGCAGGACAAATCACCGAGGAACAGGTCAACATTTTCTATAAAAAACTGGATGACTTTTCTGATGAGAACAGACCAAAGTTTGCACAAAGATTGAAAGATTACTGGGTAGCCCATAAAAAATGGACAAAAACGGAAGTCGGGAAAAAACAATGGAAAAAAGTCCGGGAACGAAACAAAAAAATAATGAAAATTCTGGGTTGAGCGGTTCAGCGTTCACGGTTCCGGGTTGGAAATATCGAACACGCTGTCGGTAAAGTGAAAATGTAAGGTTTGCAGTCTACACATTAACATATATCTCGTTGTGTAATATGATGTGTAAAAAAAGGAGGTGTAATATGGCAACAAACCTGGCAATAGATGAAGAGTTATTACGCGCGGCGTTGGAGGTAAGCGGCCTGAAAACAAAGAAAGATACTGTAAATCTTGCCTTAAAAGAGTTTGTCAATAGACATAAGCAACTGGAAATACTAAATCTGTTTGGAAAGATGGACCCCGACCCCGACTATGATTATAAAAAAGGAAGGATGTGTTGAAAGTTCTGGTTGATACACCGATCTGGTCTTATTCAATAAAGCTGTATCAAATAAAGGGAGGTTGATTTCGTGTTTTCCTTCTTTTGTCCGCTTCGACAGTAGAACCTGCCGTACCAGGGTTTTTGTAATTTGAGTATTGTGATTTGGGATTTTAGTGCCGTATCCAGGAAAGCAAATGGATTATATCTGAATCAGCTATAGTTGACTTTGACGAATTCATGATAGTGGAAAAGCCGCTTTTGATAGAACCGAGAAGCGATTGTGCAAATTGGATAATAAAGTGATAAAATTAACAGAAATTAGTGACTCATTTGAGTCAGGCAGTGTTAGATGGCGAAAACATGCTTTGGAGAGAATGCTTGAAAGAGGGATTTTACGTCGTGATGTCCGGGAAATTGTTCTAAACGGAGAAATTATTGAGCAATACCCTGCAAGTGCACCTTATCCAGGTGTTCTTGTCCATGGCATAGTTTCGGGAAGGAATCTTCATGTTGTTATTTCGTGGAACGATAAATCTAAACTGGCATATGTTATTTCAGCTTATGAACCAGATGAAATTCATTTTATGCCAGACATGAAAACAAGACGAGGTGAACGATAATGAAAAATGCAAATTTGCCAAATCTGTGCCCTTTGTGCAATGGTAACATTGAAAATGGAACCACTACATTTACAGTTGATTATAAGTCAGGAGTTGTTGTTGTTCGAAATGTTCCAGCCTTTGTATGCTCTCAGTGCGGAGAAGCATGGCTTAATGATGATATGTCAGCAAATATGGAAGAGATTGTAGAAGAAGCCAGGGCAAAACACAAACAATTTGAGGTTATTGATATTGCAGCTTGATTGTGAATCCAATGCCAAATTCTTTATTTCTAATATTCAACCACCGGTTGACCCAAATTCAGAAAGACGATGCTCGCGCATCATTGGGTGTTGGGCACATTATCAATTTGCCGACGAATCTGGAAAAACTCTGGCAGCAAATACCGGTGGATTTGTCGAAAATTGATAATTACCTGGCGCCAATAAAAAAATGGCTGTCCGAGCAGTCTTCAATGTCGGATTACGTTCTCATTCAGGGGGATTTTGGGGCAACCTTTATCATAGTTCAATTCGCTTTTGAAAAAGGTTTGATACCCATATATTCAACTTCCAGGCGTGAAGCCGTTGAAGAACATAATGATGAGGGAACGGTTAAGTTGACCCATAATTTTAAGCATGTGATGTTTAGAAAATACGGAGTTTAATCATGGCAAATGTCTTTATTTCCTTTTTAGGAACAAACGATTATCTCCACTGCACTTATTATAGGGATAATTTCGAGGAAAAAGATGTCAGATTCGTCCAGGAGGCAACCATTAAATACTGCTGCAAGAACTGGGACAGTGAAGACCGGATAGTAATTTTTACAACAAAAGAAGCAAAAATTAAAAACTGGCTGGACAACGGCCATATAGGCCGAAAGACAAAAAAGAGAAAGCAGTGCATTGGGCTTAAAAATTGTATAGATAGCCTGAGGCTGAATCAGCAACTTCAACAGGTAGATATTCCCGACGGTCACAATGAAGATGAAATCTGGGAAATTTTCAAAATTGTTTATGATCATTTACATTCCGGTGATAAAATAATATTTGATATTACCCATGCGTTCCGTTCAATTCCGATGCTGGCGATAGTCCTGTTGAATTATGCAAAGGTCCTAAAAAACGTTTCATTAGCTGGAATATATTATGGCGCCTTCGAAGTGTTGGGAAGCTATAACCAAGCAAGTGAAAAACCGCTGGAAAAGCGGCGAGCTCCGATTCTGGACCTTACGACTTTTGATCAACTCATGGATTGGTCTTTTGCGGTTGATCGTTTCCTTGGAGCGGGAGATGCAAAGGCCATATCAAGACTTGCAAAAAAAGCAGTTGCTCCTGTTTTAAAAGAGTCTAAAGGCAAGGACAGGGCGGCGGCGGCCGTTAAGTATGTTGCAGATGCGTTAGATACTTACACCAGAACTTTGGCAACCTGCAGGGGATTGGAAATCAGTACTTCGGTTGAGCACCTTAAGCAAGAACTGGCAAAAAGCAAGGATGTGGATCTTGTAAAACCTCTTCACCCCTTGTTTGAACACATCAGCAAACAGGT
This sequence comes from Thermodesulfobacteriota bacterium, assembly GCA_034658755.1. GTDB lineage: Bacteria > Desulfobacterota > Desulfobacteria > Desulfobacterales > UBA11574 > S5133MH16. Next base: position 3,196 of record JAYEFV010000169.1, read on the forward strand.
TGATTTTTTTAAGGGGGATATTGTCAGCGATGGTATTCAGGCTGCAAAATGGTGCCTGGAGCACAATTTAATCCAGCAGGGATTCACTATTTTGCAGGAAACCTTGATAACATACTTTATTAAATGTAGAGGAGAAAAACCGGATAATAAAAACCAACGGGGTATTACTGCTTCGGCAATTTCCATCTTCCAGCATAATATACCGGTAGAGCAATGGACCGGGATTGCCGGCAATCTCCAGGAGATTACGTGGCAGTACATCAATCTTTATAAAAAGGAAGTAGAATTGGTTGAGGTGCTTGATGCCTTGATTGAATTGCGTAACGACTTAAATCACGCAGGCTTCAGAGAGCAGCCCATGAAATCGGAATTGTTCGCAAAAAAACTGGGTGAACTAATTGATAAAACAGAACATTCTTTTGCTTTGCATCGGCCAGGTAAAACTGTACCGGTACATAAATTGTGAGAAACAACTACGATTAAGGGGAGCAGTAATATTTAATCAATAAATCAGGGAATTACACGATAGTTTGGGTCTAATTTTACAATGGAGATCTATGGAAATTGATATTTGTTGATATTTCAGACAGGTATGACACAAAAGCAGCGCAAAAAAAGTCCCGGAAAATTAACCGGACGGCTTTTTTACGTACATGCACGGATTTCGGTCTGCAGGCAACTGATATTTTTATACAAAAACAACCTGCAGTTGGAAAGAACTCCCCGATTAGAGGGGATTGAGACGTTTCCTCCTGTTTGATACTAAAATGTTTGCATGGGTTGG
>JAYEFV010000170.1:0-3978 GCA_034658755.1 Thermodesulfobacteriota bacterium
TCTAAAAAATGGGCTGATATTAAAATTCTGAAAACGACAGGTCACCGATTATTTCCTCTCAACGCATTCCTTGAAGCTCTATCCACAAGTGTAAAAAGCCTATCAATATCATCTTTTTGATTCGATACCTGATGTCCACGCACTTTAACCAATTCACAATCCAACTGATCGATCATTCTATAAAACTCCTGATACAGCTCATAATGGTTAAGGCGTTTATTTTTCTTTGAACGATAATCATTTTGCTCAAACCGATCACGTCTTCCCTGTAACCCCATAATGTTTTGAGAATCCGTATACACAATCACCCTACTCCCCAATGCTTGAATATCGCTTAGCGCCCATAATAATGTCCGCAATTCCAGTTGCGTTGAAGACGTATGTTCAAATCGCCTCACTTTCACGCGCGTCCTCAACAAATCCAACGAAAGTCCACGTTCAGACACAGCGAGGTAAGCCCCATATCCAATATTTGACAGAGTATTCACACTTCCATCCGTAAGTAGCATCAGTTCATCCATAAAAATATTACTTTATTTCATAACAAGTGATTATATAGTTTTTTTCCTTGGCTATTACCGTTAATAAGTTCTGGATAACATGATGTCAACGCGTTGCGATGTATTGAGGTATCTCAATATCAATTTAATTACAGATATTTTCAAAAATAAGGCTAAACAAATCGCCTTTTTTTAATCCAGGCAAATAATTGATAAGAATTCCCTTTTCGAGAGCGAAATAAGGGAAAAAATAAATTTAGATTCAAATCCTTTATTGACGACGGACAATAGACAACAAACTACCGACGTTGAGCGTTAAAGCTTAACCCGATTTATAGCTCTGAACCACAATACTTGCAATGTTTCGCATCAGGATCATGACCCTCTGCGCTGCACTGCGGACAGGCCTGGGTTGAGACGCCTTTTTTATAGGATTGAGTCAACTCGGCCGTGACGATTCCGGTCGGCACTGCAATAATTCCGTAGCCAATAATCATAATTATGGCAGAAATGGCCTGTCCGAGATCGGTTTGAGGCGATATGTCACCGTAGCCAACGGTGGTCATGGTAACAATGGCCCAGTAAATGCTGCGCGGAATGCTGGTAAACCCATGCTCCGGATCCTCAATCAAATACATCAACGATCCAAAAATGACCACCAGGGTAAGAACGGCAAACAAAAACACTGTAATTTTACGTCGACCGGCAAGAAGAGCCCGGCTTAATATATGGATTTCTCCTAAATACTGCACCAGTTTCAAAACACGAAATATTCTCAGCACCCGCAAAATGCGTATGACCAATAAATAGTGGGTACCGGGAAAAATGATGCTCAGATAGGACGGTAATATTGCCAGCAAATCGACCAAACCGAAAAAGCTGGTTGCATATGCAAGGGGACGCCCGACACTGTACAGGCGCAATATATACTCAATAGTAAAAAGAATGGTAAAAAGCCATTCGCCCATGTAAAGCAGCTTGCCGTAAGATTGTCGAATGGAACTGACGCTGTCAAGCATAACCATGATAACACTGATTACAATCGACAGTATCAGCAATACATCAAATAATTTTCCGGCCGGTGTATCGGCTTCGAAAATAATCTCATACAGCCTGGTGCGAAAACGGTTTGAAGTATACTTTTTATCCATGGTGCTCCTTTGGTGTCAGATGACAGAGAGCAGAGGGCAGAGATTGAGATTGCGGAATAGAACATAGAGGTAGAAGGTATATGAGTTGAGCCGGAATAATTGGACATTAAAACATATGCAAAGATATCTATTTTAAAACGTTCCGACATTTCCGAGATCGTCTCTAAAAACAAATTTCAATCAGCGTGTCTTCAGCCCGCCGGCTAACACTCAATTTGTAAAGTGCAGGCTTGCTGGTCATTGTCAGTCCCATATTTCCCAGGTTTTTATCTGTAGAAATCGCAGAAAAGCGTCCCTTCAATCACATCAATATTTCCGGCCGGGAACACGTCTCGTGCAACCCGCCGTAATGTTGATCTCCTGGCAGTCTTCACCGCATTTCTTTGAGGTGGAACCAAGCTCTATGTTAGCCACGGAGCCCTGACATATGTATTTCGTGAGTTCAATAAACATCGCACCCCAGACCCTGATATCTACGCTATAGTTCCCCTTTGGGATCTCAATACAATAATTCCCGGCGTTATCTGTAACGGCCTTGGACAAACCCTCATTTGTACCAGCCCGCCAGGCATTCACCGTGGCACGGGGATAGGGAACCAGGCTTGAATCGATTGGACTCCGATACCAGACCTTTCCCTTAATACAGGTAGATTCAACGCCTTCCTGAGGGCTATGGGTCTGTGTAGAAGCACATCCGAACATCAGGGCAAACCCAAAGATGAAAAGGACTACAATGAAAACGGACCGATCTTTCTTCATATTGTCACCTCGTTTTATTTTGATCTTGAGACACGGATTCCGACGCCGCAACAGGTCATACCGTTTCCGATCAAGTTACTTGTCCGGATCAATTTTCGTAATCTTGGAACCCTGGAGAGCAAGTCCGGCCATCAGGCCTTCCTGACCAAAGATGAAGGCATAGATATTTTCTTTGGCAGTCTATTTGGCAAACCAGATATTACTTACAACCAATACGATTATTTCACAAGCTCAAAATCACCTGGTTTCCAGTTTATTATTTATAACTATTTACGTTCACCATAAGAGGGACAGACTTGCAGTCAGAGTATCAGAATCAAGACCGGTTGATTCTTGCGTGCGAGTACCAATATAAGCAACTTTAATACCCGAATAGCGATTTATCGGATAAGCAAAGCTGAACGCCCAGGCAACATTCTGCTCTTTGTCGTCCTTGTCGATTCCATTGATACTATTTTCCCCACCATAGTCATAGCCAACACTCGCACCTACCCAGAGTCCCGGACGAAATGTATGAATGAGGTGACAGTGGATGATATACAACGGCTTCTGCTCAAGTGTATTCCCATTAAAAAACTCATCATTGTCTGTGTAGAACGCAACTTCACCGGTAACTTCTGCTGTCCACTTCCCCCGGGTATGAATGACGCCAAGTTGAGGTCGGAACGCAAACCGGTTTTGACCAAGATTAATCAGTTTATCTTCCATGTATTCACCGGTCGGCAAGCGCACCGCCAGCGCTATTCCGACGATGGTTTCAACATTCACGTCAGATCGGTAAGCAGCAAACTCCTTGCCACTTAAAGGTGGCGCACCATACAGGTTTACCGCAAGACGAAGGAAGGTGTCTGACCAACCACTTCTTGAGGCTGAGGCGGGAACGCCATTCAATAACCCTGTCCATTCCCCTTTCTGGTAGGCTTGTGTAAAATCGATTCGTGCCGATTTATCGAATAACTCGAAAGTGCGTATATATTTCCCGGCCCAGGTATGCTTCTCCATTTTCACATCTTCTAGTAAGATGACGGGATCGATAAAAATATCGGCCTCGGTGTAGGCATATCCAACACCGGCAAAATTTGTTCCCATTGGAAGATGGTTCCATTTCCGTGGTTCCGGTTCCAGAGCAAAACACGGAAGCACCAGTCCGATATAGAACAAGCAAAGCAGGAACCACCTTGAAAATTTGTGTGAAAAACTCATAAATTGGATTTTTGATTAAGTTTTAATTCTCTCACAGTAAATAGGACAGAAACAGATGCAGGTTGTTGTCGTTCTTGTCCAGGGATACCCACGCGCTTGGAATATCGGACGTCTCCAGCCAGCATGCCAAAAGTGTACTCTTGCCATATCCGGCCGGCGCCGAGACAAGCATCAAAGGTCGTTGAAGACACTGATCGAGCCGGTCCTGCGAATGCTGCCGGTGAAAATGATTCCGAACAACACGGGGTCTGTGCAACTTGGTGTGTAAGAGAGGTATGCTGATTTTCTCATCGACCAAACTGCTTTAAGCATTAACGAAAAATCAGAAAGCAGAGCCAGGCAATGATCGTTGGAAAAATACTTCC
>JAYEFV010000171.1:0-15015 GCA_034658755.1 Thermodesulfobacteriota bacterium
GTGGAGTTGTTCAAAATCAAGTTCATCCAGCATCTGGTCAAAAGTACAATGAAAACATTCGTAGTTCAGAGGGCAGATTTTCGGGGCATCGATACGCCCGGTTAAGTAATGCCTGCAAGGTCGCCCTGATCCCTGATACCGTGTTTTTAAATGCTCAACCCACGCGGGTTCTTTCCGTTCCGCTTCGGTCTGGCGCCCGGACTCCATTGTACGCCGCATCCCCTTATCAAAGGGGCAATTGTAGCAATCAAAGGCATTGTCACATAATCGGAAATTGACAATTCCGGCCTTCATCCAAATACATTCATCTTCAACTACCTGGAATCCTATAACCCGCTCCTTTTTCCTTTTTTGATCTTTAACTCTTATTGTTTTCATTTTAATAACCTCCTTTATCCTGCATGGCCATGCCCCGGCGGCATCCTATTCTATCCAGTTTTGAGCAGGATACGTTTTTAATAACCTAATGCTAAATTGTTGCTGAAGCCGAGGGTGAATTGAACAAGACCATATTCATCCAACCAGGTTCATCCAGCATCTGGTCAAAAGCACAACGGTAGCATTCATAGTTAAATGCACAGATCTTTGGAGTATTGATAAGTCCCGTAAAAGCATGACGGCATGGCCGTGATGAACCCCTGTATCGTGTTTTTAAATGCTCGACCCATTCGGGCAGATACTCTCTTGTCCCGACAGGGTTTTCGAAACTCATTTTTCTCCCTTTTTTATCCGTCTTATTTTTTGTTTTCATTTTAGGGACTCCTTTCACTTTAAATTAATATCCATGTTGCCTTCTTTAAGATGCAATATAAATGCCACATATTATCAAATAAATTTATTGGACTTTTCTTGCTGAAATCATTGAATTTTTGATAATCCTTATTACCGTAAATAAAAAAGATGATTTAAGGGAGGAAGAAAGAAGTGATTAATTCGGCTACACATTGAGGAGATATGGCGAGGATTTATATACATTAATATTTAATTTCAATATGTTATACGACTGTAGCTTTTTATGCAATAACTGTAGCCATTGTTTACACAAAATAAATAACTATTTATCAGGTTTCTATGCAACATCTCAATCAATTATAGGACCTATTGGTGATTAAATGTAAAAGATCTGACTGTTTAAGTAAATAAGACTTTTACTGATGAACTTGATCAGGCCCAAATTATTTTCATTGATATTGTACCGATAATTTATTATATAGCGGCTCATCCTCAGTTTGGACCACTATCTAAAGAGGTTGTGAAGGCTGCCGGTTTGAAATATAGCGGCAAAATTAAATTTGGGAATATGAAAATGTGATGATGTGTAACCACAAAGTGGTTCCCAAATTTCATGCTTTTGAATGGAGGGTGCAAAATGCTCAAGAAAATTTCATTTGTTTGTGGACTTTGCCTTACGTGTTATATCTTTTTGGGAGTACCCGGTGCATTCGGTAAATCATCCAAATGTGAAGAGTGCCACATCAAGATCACTCCTAAGATGGTTAAGGATTTTAATCGTAGTCTCATGGCCGGGGAGCTGACATGTGATAGTTGCCACGGGGCTGCTCATAAAAGTGATACAGACGTAATCAATGCAGAGCTTCCTACAATAGAGACATGTCAGGAATGCCATGAAGAACAAGCTGAACAATATCTTTCCGGCAAACATGCGTTGGGTCTTATTGCTTTGGAGGCAATGCCTTACACTCACAAACAACCCAGGTCATTTATTGAAGGCCAGAAAGGATGCGGGGGGTGCCATACCTTGGGACTGAAGGATGATAAGGCCCGCGAAAGCAAAGGCCGAAAGTACTATCGCTACGGAATGGACTGTCAGAACTGCCACACTCGACATGCCTTTTCAAAGGCAGAGGCCGCCGAACCCGAGGCTTGCATGACCTGCCATATGGGATTCGATCACGCACAGTGGGAGATGTATTCCGGTGCAAAACATGGTGTTACTTATTTAATGAACCGGGCTATTGATCCCGGAAATAAAGACCGTGCACCCAGATGTCAGAGTTGCCATATGCCTGATGGCGATCATCGGGTGTTTTCAGCATGGGGATTTCTTGCCGTGCGCCTCCCGGAAGCCGATCCCGAATGGATGGGTTATCGAACCACTATTCTTAAAGGTTTGGGTGTCCTTGATCCGGAGGGAAATCCAACAGGCAGGTTGGATGTGGTAAAGGCAGGCAAGATAGCCCGTCTTACCAAGGAAGAATTTCAGGCAGAACGGAAACGCTTTACAGATATATGCATGCAGTGTCATTGCCCCAATTTTGTAAATGAAAACATGAAAAATGCTGACTTAATGGTCAAAGAGGCAGATAAGCTTTTCGCCGAGGCGATTGAGATTGTTGCGGGCCTTTACCAGGACGGGATTATTGAGAAGAGAAAGGATTATGCGGCATATCCGGATCTTTTGACCTTCTATGATGTAAACACAAATGTCGAGGAGATCCTTTATGAAATGTTTATGGATCACCGGATGAAAACTTTTCAGGGCGCCTTTCATTTAAACTATGACTATTCAACATGGTACGGATTTGCCAAGATGAAAAAAGACTTGGTGGAAATCAGGGAATTGGGAAAAAAGATGAGGACCGGGAAAAAGAAATAAATTCCTGTGGTAATTTTTTGAGTAATAACACCAGCATCCAAAACGTCCAAAATTGCAGAGGCTTAATCGGTTACTTTATACTTTTCTTAAGTACGTTCATGGGTACCGCAATAATGTGGGTTTTACCCTGGCCGGTAAAGGCGTTTCCTTCAACAACAGCAATGTAAAATTCATTATTATACGTAAAAATTGATTGGACCGGCCCCTGGAACTTGGTGGTAAGCAACCTGAAGGCGTATGTTCCGTGACCGGGGCAAAGGAGGCCAAGTCCGCCGTTTTTGGATCTGCCGCCTACAATGCTCCAGATGCCGGTCTGGTTGGCGGGTACTACTGCAAAAAGGACATGGTTTGCGCTAAACAAGGCCGATTGAGGCCATACCGGTACACCTCTAGGTGGGTTGGCTTCATTGACAATTTCGTCAATAAGCATGATTTTTATGGGATCAAAACGTGAGGGTGATTCCCATTTCTGTTTGTTGGCTTCATAAACAACCAGCTTTCCCCCAGGATTGTAGTAAGCTGTTTCTTTAGTTTTGTTTCCGTCCAGGTCAGCCATTATTGCTCCAAGCAAATTGAAACCCGTCGGAGTATAGATGGAATCATGTTTCGTTATTGTGCCTGAATCATCCATGGAAAGGCGAAAAACTCCAGAGCCGAAAAAACTTTCCGTATCAAAGTCCTGGCCGATTAAAGATTCATTAACACCGTTACCGTTCATGTCCAGAAATTCCAGAATATAGTCGATGTCCTTTGCAAGGACAGTAAATCCATCTTTTGTGAATTTGAAAATTCGCGATTCCATACTTCCGCTCTTGACATAGATGTTAAGAGCTATGAGTCCGTTCGGCCCCAATGACATATTAACCACATCACCAAAACCATTATAGGCGTAATGATATCTTTCCCTGCTTTCGATGGCCCGGGCATACAGGGTTTTATTGCTGAGGTAAATGAAATAGGGTTTTTTTGCTCCATCAGATTCTATTATTCCCACGCTGTCGACGATATGGTCAATGCTGGTGACGGCTCTGTAATTTTCTATTTTCAGATTTGTACTCAGGCCAGGGATCATTATTCCCGGCGGGCTGGTGACGGTTTCTTGCTTCAAGGCGCTTTTTTTTCTTTCAGTCACGGATAGCGTTGATTGGGTGAGCACAGGTTGGGAAAGACTTAGGGCAGAAGTCATTTCATCATATATCGACAATATCTCACCACCACTCCAGATGGTGACTTTTTTATTATCCGCAACAATCACCACACCTTCAGGAAGTAGTGCGGCATCAGCGGAGTTTTCAATGCTCTGGTATCCCTGCCAGTCAAGTGATGGGAGTTTGCTCCGTATCAGTTCGTACAGGCGGTACGAGGAGCCGCTGACGTCCTGAAACATGGTTTTGATTTCGCGGTAGCGTTTTGCCGTAAGCCCTGATTTAATATTGCATGATTCCTTAAAGCACTTAACTGATATTTCCGAAAAGTGTTTTTCCATTCTGGTAACTTTGCCAATAGCAAGAGGCAGAGGCAACGCACCAAGTTTTTTGCCTGTGATAGGCTCAACCACCTGATCACCTGTGGAATACAAGGTCCAGAGATTGCCTTTTTTGATGTTATTGTCGGTTCCCATATTAATAAGGTATCGTCCGTCGGGACCTTTAATTACCTTGGCTTCTAATGTGCCAAGCTCTCTTACGATTTTGTCCACGGTGATCTTTTCGGCGTAAACGCTGTTCAAAGACATAAAGAGAGAAAATATTGCTGATAATATGGCAACACGCATAAAAAGGTATTTCAAAACGATGCCTCCTGTAATCTTTAAATGTTTAAAGGCAATTTATTTAGTTCCTTAAAATTGAATTTTGTGCATTTTATGGCAAAAAAAGTTTGATCAGACCACGAAGTACACGAAGATCACGAAGGTTATATATTTTATTCTTCTTTTCCTTCGTGATCTTCGTGGTAAAAATAAAACCGATCTTTTTTGGTTCTCTCCGAGCCATTGACTTACGAGCCGGAGGCCGGCCCGTCCGCCTTACTCCGCTTGGCAGGAGGGCGGGCTTGTCCAGGTTGGATTTTAAACTATAGATTCGTAAGAGAGCTTAGTCAAGAAGAAACTGGGCGGATATCAATGGCATTTCAAGATGGCAGGCTTTAGAATTTCTGCTTCAGTTTGATTATTGTTTTTGACAATACTTAACCCGGACAAGCCGGCCTACGGCTCGGAGAAAACCAAGAAATATTTGCCACCAAGACACCAAGACACGAAGGATTTTATTTTGTTATTCTTTCCCTCCGGGGCAGAGCCCCTTTGGGGCGGCGCCTTAGTGTCTTGGTGTCTTTGTGGCGAAAAGAAAAAAGTTTTGCCACAAGAAGCACAAAATTTCCAATTAAGGAACTGCTATGAAATCTCTGCATGGTAAGAAACTACAAGAAATTAATTCAATATTGACTATTTTGTAAAAAGTCCGTTATAATTTTTGATTTGAGTATTATAAAATTACTGGCACGCTTTACTAAACAATATAATGCAATAACTTCCTAAATAAGGTTTTCTTTGTGCTATTAAAAAACTTATTTAAATACTGGACGTATCAGGTGTTTTCACCTGGAACGGTTTTAAGAGAAAAGTACGAAGCGTTTAAATCATTGCTGGCCCATGACAAGTGTGCCCATGAAGTGATGGCAGAGCTGGAAGAGATCTATTATGACCAGATCAGGGTCGACTTTCAGGTAATTGCGAAAAAATATGACCGGCTGGCTGAATCTGTATCCGGCATTATAGAAGACCTGTCCAGGATGTGCCCTTCCCGTTATCTGAATCTTAAGGACTATTTCAAGAAGTTCGATTTCTATATAAGATTCATGCTCGCACCGCCGGAGTATAACTTTTCTCCGCCGTTTGCCATTCAATTAGACGAAATACCATCAGACGGCCGTTTACTGGTTGGAGGGAAAGCACTACAACTGTCTGTTATTAAAAGAGACCTTGAGCTACCCATACCCAGTGGTTTTGTGATTACCACCAATGCCTTTTTTTATTTGATCGAACATAATGATTTGAGAAAAACAATCGACGAGAAACTTGCCGGTCTTGATATCAATTCCACTCCATCCCTGGACCACACATCTGATGACCTGGTGGCCCTAATCATGAACTCCCGGATTCCTCCGGATATCGAAAATGTGGTTCTAAATGCATTCAAAGCCTGTCAATGGACAAAAAATCGGGATGTCAGGATTGCCATGCGGAGCAGTGCTGTGTGTGAAGATGAACAATCGTCATTTGCAGGACAGTACCTGACGGTTTTAAATGTTAAAGAAGAGAACATCCTGGATGCCTATAAAAAGGTAATCGCAAGCAAATATTCGCCAAGAGCCCTTTATTACCGGATCAACTATGGTCTGTCAGACATTGAAACACCCATGGCCGTTTTGGCCCTCGAAATGGTCGATGCAACGGCAAGTGGTGTCATCTACACCCAGGACATTGATGATCCAACATTAAATTATTTAAATATTCATTCTATATGGGGGTTGGGTGATTTATTGGTAAGCGGAGAAGTCTCACCGGACATCATAACAGTAACTAAAGAGGAAAAGCCCACAATTGTCATGGAAAAAACCGGAGTTAAACACAAGCAGATGACCTTGGCGCAAAACAGGTCAACGGAAGTTATTCCGGTTTATGATAACAAAAAACAAATTTGCTCCATCGACCGTGATTCTGTCTTGACTTTGACAAAGTGGGGAGCCGAACTCGAAAGTTTTTATGGAGTGCCACAGGATATTGAATGGTGCAAGGATATTGCAGGCCGGCTTTTTATTCTTCAATCAAGACCCTTAAAGATAGAAGAAGTGCATACCCCTCAAAAGGAGTGCAAGTTTGATGATATCAAAAATGCCGTGCTGGTTTCTGGCGGAGAAACCGCGTCATCAGGAATCGGGGCAGGACGTGTCTTTAAAATAGACCGCAAATCAGATTTGGAAAACCTGCCGAAAGGTGCCGTCCTGGTGGCCAGAAATGCCTCCCCTTATTATGTAACCGTTATGGGCAGGATAAATGCCGTTGTAACCGATACAGGAAGTACCGCCGGGCATTTTGCGTCTGTTGCCCGGGAATTCGGTGTGCCCACCCTGGTTAATACGGATATTGCCACCGCAAATTTGTCCCCGGGAAGGGAGGTTACTGTCCATGCGAACGGCAAAATTGTTTACGACGGTATTGTCAGCTCATTGATTGAAAGTCTCTGTACACAAAGGGATCTTTTATCAAACAGTCCCTTTATGCGAAAACTAAGATATATCATAAGCTTTATCTCTCCATTGAAACTTGTGGATCCGGCTTCCAAGTCCTTTAAGCCGGAAGGGTGCAGATCGCTACATGATATCATCCGCTTTTCCCACGAGAAAGCGGTACAGGAGATGTTCTCCATGGGTGACAGAAAAGGAGGGCGAAAAAAGGGGGCGAAAAAACTCATATCCAAGATCCCCATGCTCTTTTATGTTCTTGATGTGGGAGGCGGCATCGAGCAGAAACGTACCAGCGAAAAAGAGGTGAGGATGGAAGCTATTATAAGTGCTCCCATGAAGGCGGTCTTTAGCGGCTTGACTCATCCTGATATATACTGGTCGGAATTTACCCATTTTGACTGGGAAGAATACGATAAAGTCGTTATGAGTGGTGGAATAATAAGCGCAGATTCAGCCCGATTCGGAAGTTATGCCGTGCTTTCAAGTGATTACTTGAATCTTAATCTGCGGTTCGGTTATCATTTTGTTATTCTGGACACGATCTGCGGAGACAAAGCAGATGAGAATTATATCCTTTTCAGATTTTCCGGCGGAGGTGGGGATTCCTACGGCAAATCTTTGCGGGCCGGCTTTATCGGTGGTGTTTTGGAGCGCCTTGGATTTATGGTTGATATCAAAGGGGATCTTGTAGACGGACAGTTTAAAGTGGGTAACCAGGAGGCAATATTTGAAAAACTGGACATGGTTGGACGCCTTCTTGGTGCAACCCGATTGATGGACATGTATCTTAAAGATTCCTCTCTAGTTGAAGGTTTTGTAGATGATTTTATGAACGGGCGGTATCATTTCAGTTCAATTGAAGATTGACTATTGAAAATTTCTATGTGCTTTATTAAGCCGACCAGGCAAAATGGTGGAGAGAATGTCTGAATACCAGCTTACGTGGATAACTTCCGATCTAGCCGTGGGCTATGCACCCATGTCGTATGCCGAACTCGAATCTCTAAAATCACAGGGCATCAATGCCATCGTCAATCTTTGTGCGGAGTTTAGTGATCTGCATGAAATTGAAGAAGACAGAGGCTTTGAGGTCTATTATCTGCCCATAGTGGACGAAACCGCTCCCGACATGGAGGAGATGGAAAAGGGGCTTGCCTGGTTGGATGAGGCTATCTATCTGGGCAAAAAGATCCTGGTTCACTGCCGCCACGGGATCGGGAGGACCGGCACCTTTGTCACCTCATATCTTCTAAGGAGAGGGCTCGGTTTAAAAGTCGCATCCAAAAAGCTAAAATATACGCGTGCAACTCCGGCAAGCTACAGCCAATGGAGGCTTTTGAAAAAATATGGTAAAAAATCCGGTGTATTAAAGATAAGAGAGCCCTCCCTGGAAAGCAAAAATGTTGTTGATTTGAGCACCTATTTTGGAGAATATGAGGCCTTGACTCAAAAAATAGATGAGGATGTCAAGAAGGCCGGTAAAACCATCGAAGATGATAAGAGTTGCGGGCTTGAAACAGATGAATGCTGTTTACATTATTTTGACCTTCAGTTAATAGAGGTGATCTACCTGAACAATAAAATGAACAGGACGTTAAAAAGTAGTGTAAGGTCGGAAGTCATTCAAGAAGCTGTCGAAGTTTATAAAAAGACAAGGTCGTTGCAGCGCATTCTGGATAATAAAGGAGATGATTCTGAGGCGAACAAAAAGAGCCTGATTGACGTTTACAACAAAGAGAAGATTTTGTGTCCGTTAAACAGAGAGTCAAAATGCTGCCTGTACCAATACAGACCTATAAGGTGCAGATTTTATGGCATACCCGAAAATCAGATTGATGTTGATCTTGTCAACAACATGCTGTCTGATATCTCCCGAAACGTATTCTTTGCATTTTCCGGATCATTTCTTGAAAAAGACGCTCTCTTTTTTTCTATGGCGGAAACTGTTTCAGGTAAGTTTGTACAAGAATATTTTCATTACCTGGCCTATCTGGCAACCGGTACAAACGATTAATCTTTTAACACATCTGCCACCTTCTCCTCCAACTCATCCTTGTCTATGGGTTTGACGCAGTATTCGTTTGCACCCAGCTTTAAAGATTCCCGGGCAGTCTCTATGGTGGGATAACCGGTCAGCATAATAACACGTATCGAGGGCGCTATCTTTTTTAGCTCTTCCAACACCTCGACACCACTAATCTTTTTTAACTTAATATCTAAAATAGCAAGATCTACCTCATTGGATCGAGCATAATTTAATGCCTCTTCCTCTTCTGTAAAAGTAAAAACCTCATGCCCTTTTCTTTGTAAAATTCTTTTGATGAGATTTGCAGCATCCAACACATCATCCAATGCCAATATTTTCGCCATTACTTATCTCCCTTTATATTCTGTAACCGTTCACTTTACTGCATATAACCGGCAACGGGTAAATGTACAATAAAAACAGTGCCTGGCTTATCCACGCCATTTTTCTCTTTTGCAAACCATGGCGGACTTTGGACTTCTATTGTTCCTCCATGCTCCTTAATAATACCAAAGGTTACCGATAGTCCCAGACCCGTCCCTTTACCTACCCCTTTAGTCGTAAAAAAGGGGTCAAAGATTTTTTCCATATTATCAGATGAAATGCCTGTACCTGTGTCGGCCACAGAAATTATCAACTCATTGTTATTCTCATTAAAAGTGGTTGCAATACTTATTACGCCGTCATTTCCAATGGCATCATGGGCATTGTTAAGCAAGTTAACGAAAACCTGCTTGAGCTTTTCTTTGTCCCCCATAACATGGGGTAAACTCAAGCCATAATTTTTTTCAATAATAACCCGTTCTAATTTAAAAGTATGTTCTACAACGGCCACCACTTCCTCAATAGACTGATTTATGTCAAGCGTGGTCACAATATTTTCCATACGCCTGGAAAATCTTAAAAGATCAGCCACAATTTTGCGGCATATTTTTGCTTGTTTCTCAATGGTCTTGATATCTGCATATATCTGGCCATCCTCCTCCACATCTTCGAGCAGAAGTTGAGCGTATCCCAAAATAACACCAAGGGGAGTGTTAATTTCATGGGCGACACCCGCGGCCAACTGTCCTATGGACTCCATCTTCTGTGCCTGGGTAAGCTGTTCCTGTACCCGTTTGAGTTCCGTAATATCCCGTCCGCTGCACAAAAGCCCCGCAACATTGCCGTCTGCTTCAAAAACCGGAATTTTTACCACATGAAGCCATTTTTCACCTTTGGGACTCGAGATTTTATCTTCTTTAATCAGGGGCTTGCCTGTATTGAATATCGCCAGATTCTCTTGATGATAGATTTGGGCCTGCTTGCCGGGAAAGAGGTCAAAGTCGGTCTTCCCGACTATTTCATCTTCCTTTTTGCCAACTATTTTACAAAATGCCTTGTTTACGGACCGGTATACTGATTGGTGACCCTGGAGGGATACGAAATCGGGTATGGCATCCAGTATGGTCTGAAGCAATTCTTTTTGTTCATTTAATGTTTTTTCCGCATGTTGCAGATCAGAAATATGGGTTTTTAAAGATTGCGTCATGGCATCAAAACTTTCGGCAAAACTCTGGATTTCATCCCCCGAGCATTTTCGATAAACCGGACATTTTTGACAACTGGTTATCTTTTTGGCATATTCTCCTTCGACACATGTTGGGCACAGGGTTCCTGCAATATACCAGCAACGATGATGTAAATTTCCGTATGCAGGGCACTCCTGTTTGTTACAATTCATGATGTCCCAGCAGTTTTGTTTTAACAACGGCGCAGTATGGATATCCAGATTTCCCCGCAATGCCTGCTCTGATGACTCATGAAGGATTTTTATGCGCCGGGTTACGGGGCGGGCAAGGAACGCTCCCACAAACCCGGCAACCAGAATGACAAATCCGGTAGACAGGAATGCACTCAACATGATGCGGTTTATTGCTTTCTGGATTCTAATTCGAAGCAGTCCCAGCCGTACGGTTCCGAGCCGGTCCTCACCGATAAGAACAGGAACAGCATAATCATAAATCAACTGCTCACCGGTATCCAGCAGTCGCATCGAAAATTTCTGGTGATCCGAGACGCTATTCGCGGTTTTTAAATCCGCCGGGAAACCGCCTTTAAAAGTGTGAACAAGGGGTTTTCCACCAGCGTCCAGGACAAAGATATAAAAAATATCATCACTTAATTGGACTGTTTTATCAACCAGGGTCTTCATTCTCAAAAAATCCATGGCCAGAATCGGTTCTGTTATGCGGGCAGAAAGATTAACACCAATGGAAACGCCGCGATTTCGGTTCTCTTCCAGCAGAGATTCTGTAATAACCCCGCTGACGACAAATAAGATGACAATCCCCAGGAGCAGGAGCAGAGAAAACATCCCAAAATAAATCTTACTGCGTAATCCTAATTTCATTATTTTTCCAGACTTATACCCACCATGGCAGCCAATTCCCTTACCGGGTTAAAATCTCGATCATCTGAAGGTATCACTCCGATGAAGTCGGCTGCTTCTAATATGTGTTGGTGCTCTTTTTGATTAAAATCAAGCTGCAACAGTGCTTTTCTTATCTTTTCCACAATCTTGGGTTCCAGACCCGCCCTGGCAGCATAAACCCAGCCCGGATACCAGCGGGTGTTGGCGATGACCCGAATTTCGTTGATATCTATTTTATCTGCAACCACGTTCAGAGTTCCTTCCCGGATGGTGCCTACATCGTATTTCCCGGCATAAACAGCCAGAACTACTTTTTCCTGTTTGCCACCGGGACCGGGAGCAAAGGCAATTTCGCTGAAATCCGTTTTTTGAATGCCATGGTCAATAAAATGACCCAGGGGGTAAAGATAACCACCGGCAGAAGTGGAATCAACGGCTAACCAGCTTTTGCCACGGCAATCGGCAATAGTTTTTATGAGCTGGTTGTCCGCCCGGCAAATAATCTGACCCCGAAAATTTTCCTGATTATAAATTTCGGCGATACGCGCAAAAGCTCGTGCGCCGTATCGGTGAGCAATTTTGATATATATAAATGGATTGGAATAGGATATATCAATCTTACCCTGACCGACCATTGTCATGTGCTGATCAAAGGTGTCCGGAAATATCTGTTTTATATTGAACCCTGTTTGTTTGCGCAAAAATTCTACCAGCAGGTGGTGTCGTTGATAGGAAACCGTATGGGAATATTGCGGAAGATAGGCATAGGTAATAACGTCCGCTTCTTCTTTGAGGCTTACCTGTTCTTTTTTACTCAGGTCAACTTTAATTGCCGGCTCATCCTGGCTGCAGCCAACAGATATAAAAAGGCAAACCAAGATGATACTAATAAATAATCTTTTTTGCATTATAGAACTTCTCCACCAATATTTATATGTTGGTCTATATAAAAGCTATTGCAGTTACCCCCATTTTTTTCTAAAGGCATCCGCCTTTACCTTATAACGACGCATTATTTGCTGTAAAGCCTGACGTTCAAGCCCGCAGGAACGAGCGGCCTGGGTAACATTACCGTTGTTTGCCGCAAGAAGATTGCCGATATAGCCGGCATTAAAGTGCTGCAACGTCTGCTCTTTGGCTTCCTTATAGGGCAGTTGTTGGAAAGGATGTTCCATACGTGGACCATCTGGCAGGATTTCATTAAAATCAATTTCACGAGGTGTAATTTCATCGGTAGTGGAAAATAATATTCCCTGTATAATAACATTTTCCATTTCCCTAACATTTCCAACCCAGGGCCTTTTTAAAAAGATTCCCATCAATTCAGGAGACAACCTTTTTAAAGGTTTATTTAATTTAGCGGAATGTTTTTCCAATAAATGGCTGGCAATCAAAGGGATATCCTCTGGACGATCCCTTAAAGCCGGCAGTTCAATGGACAACACATTCAAGCGATAATAGAAATCTTCTCTGAACTCGTTCTTTGAAATTTTTTCAATTAGGTTCTGATTTGAAGATGAAATTATCCGGACATCAACCTGGATAGACCTGGTATCTCCCAATGGCTTTATCTCTTTTTCCTGTAAGACCCGCAGCAGTTTGGTCTGAATGGTGGGGCTGATATCTCCGATTTCATCTAAAAAAATAGTACCCTTATGAGCTTCTTGAAAAAGACCTGCTCTATTTTGGGTGGCATGAGTAAACGCCCCTTTTTTGTAGCCGAACAGTTCACTTTCAAGGATATTCTCCGGCACCGTAGGGCAGTTTACCGCCACATAAGGGCCCCGGCTGCGGTTACTTAGAGCGTGAATAGCTCTGGCTGTCAAATCTTTTCCGGTGCCCGTTTCACCGGTAATAAGCACCGTTAAATCTGTTTTGGCCACGGTCTGAATGGTTTCATAAACCTTTTTCATGTGGGTGCTTTTCCCCACCAGGTCCTGGAATACATGAATATCCCAGCATTCTTTCTGAAGTCTTAAATTTTCTCGTAAAAGAGTGCTCCTTTCAAGAGCCTTTTCGAGTCTCAACACCAGGGCATCATGATCAAAAGGCTTGGTAATAAAATCATAGGCGCCGTTTTTCATGGCCTCAACCGCTGTATCTATACTTCCGAAAGCCGTCATCATAACTACCGTGACGTCAGGAGTCTCTCTTTTTATTAACTCCAGCATTTCGAGTCCGTCCATACCCGGCATTTTGATATCAGCCAAAACCAGATCAAAGCGGCTTTTTGCAAGCATCTGAAGTGCCATTCCTCCTGACGAAGCCGTTTCAATCCTGCAATCCAGGGCGGATTCCAGGCTCCGTTTAAGAAGCTTTTGCATATCTATTTCATCATCAACTACCAGAATCGCTCCGGCCATTGGTTATCCTCCCAGATTCCTGGAAGCCGCTGTTAAAACGACAGTAAATGTAGCACCCTTACCCGGCTCGCTTTCCACAGAAATATTACCGCCATGATTTTTTATTATCCCATAGCTGACAGAAAGGCCCAAACCGGTTCCCTCTCCGGTCGATTTGGTTGTAAAAAAGGGATCGAATATACGTGATATATTCTTTTTTTCAATACCGCAACCCGTATCAGCTATCTTGATGGTAACCTGCCTGATTGAACGGTTGTATGCGGTTGACAACCTGATAGTGCCTGATTTTCCGACCGCATGCTTTGCGTTCATGATAAGATTCATCAGCGCTTGCTTTATTTTCTTTTCATCCAGTAAAAGCGGAGGTATATTCGTATCATAGTCTTTTTCAATTTCTATGTTGGATAATTCAGAATGATGTTGAATAAAGTTCAATACCTCATCCATGGCTTCGTGAATTTTGATTGCCTCCTTTTCAGTTTGAGAGCTTCTGGCAAAATTAAGCAAGTCCTCCACAACCGACCTGCAGTTTTTGGTATGTTTTTCAATAATCTTAAGATCGGCATATCGCTCGCTTTCAACGTCTTCATCCCTTATAAGCAACTGAGTATATCCGAGAATAATTCCTAATGGATTATTGATTCCGTGGGCAATACCCGCCGAAAGCTGTCCAATGGAAGCCAGTTTGTCTGTCTGGGCCATCTGGTTTTCGATTAACTTTCTTTGTTCAATATCCTTTACCAGAAAATGAATGGTGTCTTTTGTTTCGGATGAACCTCTATCCAAACTTCCGCTGAGTAAACAGCGAATATGGCTGTCGTCTTTGCGCTTTAACTCGATCTCAAAACTTGAAATAAATTCCTTTTCTTCAAGGGTTTTCTGAATTGTTGTCCAATCCGCATCCTTGGCAAAGACATTTTGAAAATATTTTTCCTTATCAAAAAGTTTGGATTCATTATAGCCCAGCATTTTATATCCGGCCGGATTCATATCCACAATCAGGCCATCTTTTTTTGAAACCAGGATCATGTCCTTTGAAACCTCAAAAATACGGCGGTATTTGCTTTCAGAAGCAGCCAGTGATTCTGTCCGTTTGGCTACCAGATCTTCGAGATTCTGATTCAGATAAAAAAGTTTTTCATGCGCCAACTGCAAATCCTGTTTGTCTTTTAATACCTGCTGGTGAATCTTCCATATGTGTTCAAAAAAAAGAGTTACGGATGCTATAAATACAAACATGGAAGTAATGATAGCCCCGGTATAAGGCCGGATAAGGCTCCACACAAGTTCACCATCTGAAAACAAAAAATGCCATTTTAAAAAATGGCCTATGGATCGGGATATTGCAAAA
>JAYEFV010000172.1:0-3968 GCA_034658755.1 Thermodesulfobacteriota bacterium
GGGTTTTTGGGATTGGATGCCAATGCGCTCTCCAGCCGGGTGATCGCCTCTTCTTTCTTGCCTTGTGTAAGGTAGAGCCGGGACAGGTTGTTGTGGGGCACCGGCCACATCGGCTGAAGATCGATGGCTTTTTGAATGGATTTTTCGGCTTTTGAATACGATTTTTTAGCAGTTAGAACTTGCCCCAGAAGGTTATAGGCGAAGGCATCCTTTGAATTTTTCTGGATGCGGGCTTCACAGGCGGCAATTGCTTTGTCCTGATTTTTCTGAGCCATGTAGCCCCGGACCAGGGTCGTGAAAATCAGCAGGTTGTCGGGATTTTTTTGATACCCATCCTCCAGCACTGTAATGGCATCCGCCAACCGATTTTGACCGGCATACAAGCGCGCCAGCCGCTGGTACCCCATGGGATTGTCCGGCGCTTTATCCTTGATAAGCCGAAATTGGTGTTCCGCCCCTTTAAAATCTTTCTTCGACGCCAGTAGATCTCCTAAATTCATCCGAATCTGCAGGTCATCCGGATTTTTTTCCAAAATTTTTCGCAACTGTTTCTCAGATGCCTCCACATCTTTTTTCAATACATATAATCTGGCCAGGGCAACGGCAACCTCCCTCGAATCCGGCTGAATCTTCTGGGCATTTTGAAGGGTATCTTCCGCCAATTCGATTTCCTGGTTGAGCACATGCGCCCCTGCCAGCCGGAGGTATGCCGGAATAAACTCGGGTTTCTCATCCACCACCATACGAAACTCTGAAATGGCATTCACCCCTTCCCGCCTGGACAAATAAATATTTCCCCTGATAAAATGAGCATCCACGTTCTTGGGACTCTCCTTGATCACCGCATCAACATACTGTTCGGCTTTTTCGATGTCCTTTCGGGCCATGTAGTATTTGGCCAGCCGATTTCTGGTTTCGATAATACTCGGATTGGCGGAATCTTTATTCAAAGTCAAACATTCTTCCAAAAGGGATAGGGTTTTTTCCGGCTCGTTTCTTGCCGTGTAGTGATCGGAAAGCAGAAAGCGCAGCTTAAAACTGTTTTCAATTTTTTGAATCCCCTCTTTGATCTCTCGTTCCACATCCTCCGGTTGATTTTTGGCGATGTAAAAACGGGCCACGCGGAGGCGATATTCCTCATTTTCCGGTTCCGATGCCACCACTGCCTTCAACACTTCCCTGGCTTGGTCCTTTTGATCCGTATCCCAAAGAAAGCTGGCCAGACTAAACTTTAAAGCAAGATTATCCGGTTTGATGGCAACAACCTTTCTCAACAGAGCTTCAGCATAATTCGTGCGATTTTGCCCGGCGTATATCCGGGCCAGAACCATGGGCAGGGCAACCGAATCGGGATTGCCGGTTATCCCGTCTTTGAGAATCTGCTCGACTTTATAAAGGTCTTTTTTCTGACCGTAAATCTTGGCCAGCATTAAATAGATGTCCGGCTTGTGCACGCCATCCGAAAGCAGCTTGTTCAGTATCTTCTCGGCCCCGTCCCTGTCTTTTTCCGCCAATAGAACTGCTGATTCCAGCAATTTGGCTTCCGGGTTGTCCGGTTCGGTCGCCAAGATCAGGTCCACCTTTTCCCGGGCTTTATCCACCATTTTGGCTGCAACAAAAAGCTTTCCCATCTCAAGGTGAGTGCCCATGAATTCCGGATTCAATTCCACTGCCTTTGAAAAACTACCGAAAGCCATTTTTAGGTTCTTGTCTTTCAGCTCTATCTTTCCGAGCATATAATAGGCCTCGGCAAATTTTGGGTCGAGCTGCAAAGCGTTTTTAATTTCCAGCCTGGCATTGGTCAGATCTCCCTTTTCGTAAAGCGTTTCTCCTTTGCTCAAAAATCTGGCCTTTTTCTCTTCGGGATTGCCGCAAGCAATAAGGATGGTTGTTAGGAAAATAATGCTTAGAAATATAAAAATTCGTTTTTTCATGTTTCAAAAATTCCTTTCTAAAACCTAAATTGAGAGATTGTTGAGGTTGCCGCAAATACAAGGAAGATGCTGTTCCGCTATAGTCAACTATGCGGGACGGCATCTGACGCAGCAGATGCGATAAGATCGGCAATCCTGAAAGGTTTCAAATTTTAAAAATATAAATCAAGATACTTCATTAAAAATAAAAGATATTTTATCCCCTATTAAAATTTAAACGATCAGTTTAGGTAAAATTTTTGACAGTGTTAACAAAATATTCGGGATTTTCTTATCCGCTGCAGATGTTTCGGACCAGCTCACCTATCTTCCTTGCCCCGTTAAATCTTTCGCAGAAAAGGAGTGGAACGAATTTAACTGGGGTCAACTTCTAAACTTCTTATTTTCTGCCTTTATGCCCTTCCAGCATTCTCAACTTCTTAGCGTCTGTCCTTCTACACAATCTGCGTTAATCTGCGTAATCTGCGGATCATATCGCCCCTTTCCTCTGCATAACAACTATGACCGTTCTAAACAGAATCTTGATGTCATCCAGTAAACGCCAGCTGTCCAGATATTTGCAGTCCAGCGCCACGATTTGTTCAAAATCGGTAATCTTATTCCTGCCTGAAATCTGCCAAAGGCCGGTAATGCCCGGTTTGGCAGATATGCGCTTCAAATGCTCCGGCTGGTATTTTTCCACTTCATCCAGGGTTGGTGGACGCGTCCCCACCAAACTCATTTGGCCCTTCAACACATTTAAAAACTGTGGAAACTCATCAAGAGAGGTCTTTCGCAGCCATTTCCCCACCCGCGTGATTCGCGGATCGTTTTTGACTTTGAACAAAGCACCGTTCATTTCATTTTCCGCCATCAATTCCTGTTTTCTTTGTTCTGCATCCGGGCACATGGACCGGAATTTGTATAGATTGAACACCCGCCCGTTCTTTCCCACACGTTTTTGTTTAAACAGAACCGGCCCGGGTGAATCAAATTTGATAGCAACTGCGATAAAAGGATACATCACCAAAAATAAAAGGGTCCCGATGGCTCCACCCAGAACATCCAGCAGGCGTTTATACATCAGTCCGGCGGCATTAAATTTATTCGATTGAATGGTGAGAAACGGTGCATTTTGGAAGCGTTCTACGGAGAGATCCTCACCACCCGGCTTCCAAAGTGCCGGTAGAATACGACAGGTCATCCCCATTTTTTTACAAAGATTTAAATAATCAGGCAGGCGGATCGACCGGTCGTTGTCAAGGGCAAAAACCACTTCATCAACGGCATCCTTTTTTAGAATCTGTTGAAAGTTGTTTGCGCAACCAATGTATTCGCACTCATCTTTTTCTTGATTATTCAGGGCTATCCTGCCGATAACCTTGTGCCCCCAGCTCATCTGGGATTCGAGCAGGCTGATGATGGTTTCGCTTCTGTCTTTATTTCCGACCACAACTATTCTTCGAGTGTGAAATCCTTTTCGTGAAAAACGATCGAAATAAAGTTGAAAAAGAAATCGCTGAATCAAAATAAACATAAGGCTCAATATAGTAAACGAGAACAAAAATACCCGGGAATAGTCTTTGTCCTGAAACATAAAAATACCGATAGTCAACATTCCGGCGGAAACAGCGATCGATTTGACAATCGATATAAACAGCGCCCAGTTGGAGTGTGGCCGGCGGTCACTGTATAGACCGTACTTGCCCAATATGTAATTGTTGATGAACATAAAAGCCAGCAACGAGATGCCGAAGACATGTTCATCGATCTGCCATGTGCCACCGGACTGATAGTATTTGACAAAGAAAGCTGCGTATCCGGCAGCAATCACACACAGGGCGTCCAGTACCATCAGAATGGTATTGATGATATAGACTTGTTGTTGGAGCATAGCTTAGCGTTAGGAACGTTTGGATGGTTGAGAACGTTGGGATCGTTGAGAACGTTTTGAGCGTTAGGATCGTTTTGAACGTTTTGAGCGTTGAGAACGGAGATAACGGAGCAATCCGTCAATAATTTTTAGGGTTTTCATAGCCTGCTCATAAATTTTTC
>JAYEFV010000173.1:0-3959 GCA_034658755.1 Thermodesulfobacteriota bacterium
TGAAGCGTGGTCGAATTCGATGAAACAAGGGTAAAAGAATAAAAGCCAGATCTTTTTCCGGTTTTGTACTCAACACTCCAACACTCCATTACTCCAGTATCTCATATTTTGACATGCTACGAAATGCCGCGGATATTTCAATAACCAACAGTCATGATTTAGACCCTATGGGATGTTATAAAGGTCAGGCCTTCTGTTTGGGATAAAGTATCGCATCCTGTGACTTCGAACCCGGTTCAGGTCTTCGGCCTTCAGGTTTGCTAATAACATACCTTCTTTGCCGCTTAAATCCTTGTGAATAACTTCGCCGGATGGTCCGATGATTACGGCAATACCCGGAAAGCGGAGCCCTTTTTCATTTTCACCTGTCTGGTTGCATGCGATAATAAACAGGCTGTTATCAAAGGCCCTTGCAGGCAGATGCCGCATCCATGATCGGTATTTTTCTTCAGGAGTTCCTCTCGGGGATGCATGAGGGATGAAAATAAGATCAGCACCTTTTAGGGCCATCCGGGTGGAAAGCTCGGGGAAGTGGGCATCGTAACAAAGCTGGATGCCAAAATTGATACCCTCTGCATTGAAAAGAGGGATTTTGTTCCCGGGTGTTAAAACGGTACGTTCTGGCGGAGAGATGTGTAGCTTTCGGTAGACGCCTACAAACCCGTCAGGTTTTATTACCAGATGACTCGCAAATAACCGGTCCTTTTCATCCCTTTCAACTATGCCTGCCAGGATGATAATCTTTTCACATTGAGCCAGATTTAAAAGATACCGACTTGCCGGTCCGGGAATCGGTTCTGCAGCCAAATTTATATCCTGATGATTACTATAACCCGAGATATTCATTTCAGGGAAACAAACGACAGCGGCGCCTTGATTTTTCGACGCCTTGATCCACTTGACCATGCCCTCGAGATTGTTACTGCTTTTGCTTACCGGTGAATTAGAGACAACGATTGCAATGCGGACATCTTTCATTTCTTTAGATTATCATATTAAGCTTGTGTTTATATGTTCATTTCCGTTTGTAGATGAATGTGCAGTTTTTTCGTCTTTAAAGTTATTATTCTGAAAATCTAAAGGTCGAAATGCGCCTTTATCTTAAATACCTTTGTGGCCGGCAGGTTGATAATTTCCTTAATTCCTGTCTGTTGGGAGATATTCTTAAGGTTTTCCTCTATTGCCTCCATGGAGGGTGCAATAAAGGTAAACCAGACGTTATATTTATTATCCCGCTGATAATTATGAGTGACTCCCGGATAGCGGTTTACCGCCACGGCAAAGCTTTGGATTTTGTCCTCCGGAACCCTTGCCGCACATAACGTACTGACAAATCCTAGCTTTTCAGGAACAAAATTCCCGCCTATTCGGCGTATAATGCCTTTTTTTTTTAACCGGCCCAGTCGTTTTATAACGTCATTTTCTGAAAAACCGAGACGTTCGGCAATTGCAAGATACGGTCGGGGGGTTATGGGAAAGTCGGATTGAATCAGGTTAAGGATTGCCCTGTTCATATCATCTATTGGCGGCATGGGTTACTCCTGAAACTTTTCTTTAATAATACGAACCTGTACCTTTCTGGTTCGGGGGCCGTCAAATTCACAGAAAAATATCCCCTGCCACGTGCCGAGTACCAGTCGGTTTTTATCTATGGCAATAAGCTCTGAAGGTCCGACAATTGTCGATTTTATATGGGCCGGTGAATTTCCTTCAAGATGGCGATATCCGGCTTCCCATGGTATTATCTTGTTTATAATCATCAGGATATCATCTTTAACGCTCGGATCGGCACTTTCATTAATAGTTATGGCTGCAGTTGTATGGGGCACGTAAAGCATGCAAAGTCCCTGGCCGATACCTGCGGACATGACCATATCCTGAACCTTTGAAGTAATATCTATCAATTCTGTCCGGGTTCTTGATTTAACTGTACAGATCATAGATCCCCTCCACAAAACAAAAAAGTCCTGCTTTCATTGCAGGACTTTTTTGTTAAAAACTGATAAAATTAATTATAGTATTTTTGATTAGACACATCCGGTCGGTTTCGGAAGACCAGCCATCTTGCAGGCTCCTTTACCGGGTCCTGACGGAAACAGTTCATAAATATGTTTCAGTTTGAAACCGGTAACTTTTGAAAGGATACGGACCATTGGGGCAATTCCGTTCTTTTCATAGTATTCCTGAAGCACTGTTACAACTTTTTGGTGCTCATCACTAATTTCTTCAATCCCTTCTTGATTTTTTACCCATTGCATCCACTCTGGACAAAAATTTTCATAGGCATCGATAAAGCCATCTTCATCTACGGTAAATGTCTTTCCCATAAAGTCAACTGTTGCCATTTAACAAACCTCCTTTATATTTTAATTATTCTTATTACCTGCCGCCTTCTTCTTTTATCATCTAAAAATCACTATATGATTAATTTGTTAATGTCAATATGAAAAATATAAATATTTTTTGAAAATAATTTGATCCTAAATCTACTGTAATGTATCCTAAATTCTATTGATATAAAACTTGTAATACGGCAAAGGTCTTTAGATAATCGTCGGACGGAAGTAAGAATCAGAAAGCAAATGGTAATTTGAATCATGTGTGCTGACATTGTAAAGCCGAAAATCATAGTAATCTGCGGACCAACGGCTTTGGGCAAAACCTCTACTGCAATTAATCTTGCCGGAACTTTTAACGGCGAGATTATTGGGGCCGATTCAATGCAAATATACAGATACATGGATATCGGCACCGCCAAGCCGACGACTGATGAGCAGGCGTGTGTTGCTCATCATATGATCGATTTAGTCAATCCAGACGAGCATTTCGATGCCAGGAATTTCGCGGAAATGGCCCATGAAAAGATTATAAAACTCTATGCCCGCGGCATTACTCCTTTTGTTGTCGGAGGTACAGGACTTTACATAAAAGCACTTGTGCACGGCCTGTTTAAAGCCGGTCCGTCAGATACCCACGTACGTAAGCGTTTGCAAGAACAAGCCCGGATTTGTGGCCCCGGTTTTTTTCACCAAAGGTTAATCCGGCATGATCCCGATACGGCAGAAAGAATACACCCCAATGATACTTACAGGATTATAAGGGCACTTGAAGTACATGAGTTGACAGGAAAGACCATTACTGCATTTCAACGGAAACACGGGTTTAAAGATAATCGATTCAGGGTGTTAAAAATAGGTCTACGTATAAACCGGGAGGTGCTTTATGATCGTATTAACCACAGGGTAGATGCAATGATCGACTCCGGGTTTCTTGACGAAGTTAAAGGACTTTTGGGCATGGGATACTCGGACGACCTGAAATCGATGCAGTCAATCGGTTATCGCCACCTGGTCGATTTTATTAAAGGGCGATGTTCATGGGATGAGACCATGCGGACATTGAAACGGGATACAAGAAGATATGCAAAACGTCAGTTGACGTGGTTCAAAGCCGACCCGAAGATCGTATGGAAAGAGCCCGGACAGCTAAAAGAAATCCGCCAGCTTATAAAAAAATTCTTGCAAGCTGAGTAAAGATGTAACAATAAATAGATAGTATAGGTGTTTCCTTTTTTGGACACAGATAAATACAGATTATCAAGATTTTAAATTAAAATATAAGAAATATTACAGGCTGCTGAAAATATTGCTGCTATTTTGAAATCGATTTGTTTCAAAAAAACAATAATATTATCTGTGTATATCTGCGGCAATCTGTGTCCTATTTATTTTAATTGCCATGAAAATAGCGATTGCACAAATTAATCCGGTTATCGGTGACTTTAACTATAATTTCGGCAAAATTAAATGTTTTGCTGATAAAGCCATTGAACTGAAATGTGATGTGGTTGTTTTTTCAGAACTCGTAATTCCGGGATATCCACCACGCGATCTTCTTGAAAAGAAAGATTTTGTCGATGCGAATCTTGCCTGTTTAAACAGACTCCTGTCGTCAATACG
>JAYEFV010000174.1:0-3955 GCA_034658755.1 Thermodesulfobacteriota bacterium
GGGAGTGGACTATAAAAAATCCATTCGTTTCCACAAATATTCTTACTGGGAAAACTTACATCCGGTGTGAAAAGCGAACGACCAATGTCTTCTTCGTTGACCAGTGCTCCGGCTATCATCCCCAATTTGATCCGGTTGTCATTCTCATCTAATCCCTCTGCACCCCAGAGGGGCGTTCTAAAATGCTCAAATGCCGAGGCACCCGTTTCCCTTACAAGTTCATTTTGAGGAAAGACCTGATCAAGATCTATCTTGAATGTCCCTCTGACATCTGAATTTATAAAAACCTGCCAAAAGGCCGAAATCGCCTTAAGAAACGTATAGTGCCTGCCATATTCGCCGTCCACACCAATAATCTTATGCAGTAGATCCTCGTCTTTTGAGTCTAAATAATGCCTGGCGGCAGGGCTAAGGATCTTATCAATAAGCGTGTCGGCATCAGATTCTGTCAGGATATAGACATTGAGGTGTTTAATACTTTTCTCTCTTCTCAGAACATCTTCAAGGTATGCCCTTGCCATGTCGTGGAGCCCCGCATGGGTTACTGAGACTGAGAGAACACAATGGACTTTTGTATCTTTTTCTACAACTCCCTTTTTCTTCTCAAACTCTACTGCCTGATCCAGACCTTTTAGTCCATATACCACCTCATTCTTTTCGGTCTCCACACCAATCTGAATCGGATGATCATACCAATAGATCTGCGGTTCTCTCATTATTTCATGCAGTCTTGATTTCATATGTTCAGGTAATGCCAGGTTGTCGATTCGTGTGGTAGGGGAAGGCACGGTCAGCAGGACATTTGATGTAAATAAAATCTCATTTGCCGGATCTTTGATTGGGTCAGGATTCGATCGTGTAATTCTTATGGTTCTTTTCTTCCGAAGTGCATTAATTTTATCCTCCCGCTGCTCAAATAGCGAAACTCCTTCAGGGAAAAAAACTTCCTGGACTTTTTTTATTGTCTCAGTGCGGTTATTGAGGTTCCGGGGATCTTTGACCCACAGACACAACTGATCCAGGCTTTCCCGGAAATCTCTATCCTTAGTGCACCTCTCTTCAATTTCTTCGATAATAAGAGACCTGCATCTACCAAAAAAATCGATTGCGTCTTTCCAGTCAGGCTGCTTTTTAAGGTCCTTTATGAAATGTTCAGCCTCAAAATAAAGCGGGTGAGAACTCCCGCATAAAGAAATTAAAAAGGCCGCATTCAAATTCCTGAAAGTGGCCTCACGAGTGGTCTCCTCGGGACGAAATTGCTCGGCGATATCGATACCTGTCAAAGGTTCTTTTTCGCCGTTGCTTATTAAGCAGCTGATTATGGCTTCAAATTTTTTCTTCATAATATAATGAGATCAGACATCACGGCATAGAAGAAAAGTGTTTGAAATGCTTGGATTTTAGCTTCTCATAATTTCGTGTGCAAATCGGATGTTAAAGAATCATAACATGTTGATATAATTGATAATAAAAAATAGCGATTTATCTTGATTTTGAATACGTTTCTGATATCATCACTTCCATGATAGTGATGGAATCAAGAAAAATCGGCAGGTTGCGAATATTCAAAGAGCGAGACGTCCAAGGACGAATCATAATTTCTGTATATTTTGATTATATTCCGGTAGCCCGATTTGATCAAGACGATATTAATGAACGTAAGATTTCTGTCATTGAACTTGTTGAGCAAGGCCATTGTAATCAAACCATAGCTGGCGATATTTGCGGATTTCATCGCAATACAGTATTTAAGATTCTACGCACCAAGCGGATTCTTGGCATTGAAGCTGTTTTTGAAGATAATCGGGGACCCAAAGGACCTTACAAATATATTGGGAAGGTACGTACTCATATCAAAAAGCTGCTGAGGAAATATCCTGATTGGAAAGACCAGGATATTGCAGACAGGGCAGCTAAAGATCTGCAAATGGATATTGCACGTAGCGCTGTTGCACGCATTCGAACAGAGAAGGAAGATAGTAAAAGATTGAAAAATCAACCAGGCAGGGCCGAACTTATTGCCATAGCTCAAGTTGCCGATGCTATAGATAAGCGCTATTTTGATGACCAACAGCTGGAGCTGAACTTCAGATGGGACCCGGAAGTTAAGCAAAAGAGTGAAGCGTGTTCGAAGGAAAGCCCGCCAAAAGCCGAGAGGAAATCAGAGAATCAACTGATAGAGAGATTACAAGCTGGTGAACGGTGTAATTTTGCAGGGGAACTGATGCATCATCTGTTTTTGGGGGAGATCGGCTTTGAGCAAATTACATCAGCGCTTCCCATAAATACGAGAGATATTTATCAGGGCAGAGACGTTCTTGCTGTGCTTTTCCACAGCATCAACCTGGACATTCCCTCCATTGAAGCCTTGAAATTAGTTAATGCAAGTGAACTGGGGGTAGTGATTGGAATGAACCGGGCACCGGAAAAGGAGGTCATGCGAGATCATCTTGATAAGATGGCCCAGCATTACTTGAGCGGCGATTTTATAGATAAATTTGCCCAAATTCTTCTTCAACGTAATTTTATCGGTCGTGAAGTTTTTTTTATAGACGGTCATTTTTTGCCCTATTATGGTCTTAACATAATTGCCAAGGGTTACTATACGGTCAGGCGATTGGCCATGCGGGGCAACGAACTTTATTCGATTACCGATCTACAGGGAAGGCCGTTGTTTTTTATTACAGAATCCAATGAAATCGATTTTAGGCCGATTATAAAGCGTAGTGCTCTCAAGTTAAGACAATATGGTATCGAGAGACCGATTCTTGTATTTGACAGGGGCGGTTACGGTGCTCATTTCTTTACACAGCTTGACCCAATCGCAGACTTTGTTACCTGGGCCAAATATGTTGGTGATAAGGCCCTTGCCAACATCCCGGAATCAGCATTTAACGTGGGAATAAAGTTTAAGAAGCATAGGTATGAGGTGGCTGAACAGAGCCGTATGGTGAAAGAGTCTGCTCAAACAGCAAAAAATGAAGGTCGTTCAGAGCCCGCTTGCATCCAATTGCGGATGGTGGTTCTTAAAAATGTAGATACCGGAAAACGTGTAGCTATTTATACAAACAACAAAAGCAAACCATTGGGTGATATCGCCTACTACATGCTTAATCGTTGGGGCGAGTCGGAAAATATTTTCAAAGAAATGATGGCGCGTTTTAACCTCAACTACCATCCCGGTTATGACATCAAAGAACTTGAAAATCAGCCTTTAGTTGACAATCCTGATATTGCATTAATTAAAAAAGCTATCCATATGCTTAAAAAAGAGATTGAGGAACTGAAAAAAGAAATAATTTTAACCGAAGTCAAACAAGCGCAAAGATCAGATAAAAGACGACTGGTCAAGATCTCAAATCTGAGAAAATCGATAGCCGAGAACAACAAAGACATTGTTGGTTTTGAAGATAAGCTATCCCGACTTCCGGGAAAAGTGTCCATTGTAGAGTTGCTTAAAGGCAGATTGATGAGCCGTTGTGATTTGGAGAAGAAAAAGCTCTATGATCTAATGCAGTTTATGGCATATAATTCTCGGGAACGGTTAGTGGAGATTTTCCGCGAATGCTATAATGACCATCGCGACGTAAAACCAGTGCTGGATATGATAACCCGCAGGGCCGGGCATATCAAAATGTTCGGCAAAACACTGATAGTCGTATTGGATTGGATAGAGAATAAAAAGCACCGAAAAGCGGCTATAAAGTTTTGTCGTCTACTGAATCAAAAAGCAATTACGATGGTTGGCCGACTAAAGCTGAATTTGGCTTTCTATGTATCTAAGTTCCCCCAGCACGGCTCGGCCGCGGCACTGGCTGCCATGCACAATTTAAAATGAGATATACACCTATATACAGGGATCTCTGAACATATTGTATTTGGCCACTTTTGGTCAATTCAAATAGTCGGTCCATAATGCTTGCCATAGAGTTCACCGTAACTCATTGAACTCAGT
>JAYEFV010000175.1:0-3940 GCA_034658755.1 Thermodesulfobacteriota bacterium
GCCCTTTTTACCTTTAACAACGGTAAATGCCAGTGGTAACGCACGGCTCTTGTATATCAAACTGATCATCAAACAAATACAACCTCGGCCAACAAGACTACCATCGATGGCTAAAACCATTTCTTCGGACTTGGAAGCCGAAGTTATGAGCTAAAAAAAATATAGTACTTCAATTTTTTTAAAATATTATAGCTTCAGGTATGCCTGACAAGTTGTCTATGCGGGGTTTGTTGCGGCTCGATATTAAAATAGTATTTATTTTCCGGGGACTGCGCCTTGCCGGTGAGTTGTTTTATGGAATCACCAAAAAAATAGTTCATAATAGCGTTGAGCCGGGTCCGAAGAACAGAATAAGAATAATGCCGGGCTGCAATTTCATAATTATAAGTTACCATTTTTTCTCTTCGCTCCGGCGAGTCCATAATTTCTTTAACGCGTTGGACGGTCTTTCTTGAGAGAAATCCGTCCATGACCACAAGATCAAAACCTTGAGGCTCAATATCCCTGACAAAGGTAGAATACCGATTGATCAACATCGGTTTTTTAAAGTAGATGGCCTCAAGAAAGGCATTGCCGAATCCTTCGTACAGGCTGGGATATGTGATAAAATCAGCAAAGGGATAAACATCCCAGAGAGAATACCTGGCTTGACCATTTACATTGTTACACCAGGGGTCGGCGATTTTGGTGGTTATTAGTCCAAGATTGATGTCATGCTCGCAGGCATATTCTTTCAACCATTCTACGTATTCAAAACCTTCATCACCGGCTTCGTGGGACACCACCAGTTTGTTTCGGGAATCTTTCAGTTCCTTGACCAATTCAATGGCATGTTCAATGCCTTTACGTTGAATGATGCGGGTCGGCTGTAAAATCATCCGGTCATCGGGTTTTAAACCCATGGATTCCCGAAAAACACGTGCCGCTTCAATATCCATCACGGGGGGGTTTTCAAAGTCGAGAACATTGGGGATAATAATCGAAGAAATCCCCGTGCGAAGTGCCAGTTGTTCCTGGGCTTCGGAATTAATCACCACATGTTGGATATTGTCCAGCTTGGGAGGAAAGGCCATTCTAAGGTAATCGTTAACGGCATTTACTGAAAAACGGACCCTTTCCCAGTAAAAATCATGATGGTGAGCAATGGTTGGAATCTGGGTCTCCGCAATGATTTCCGTCAATGCCAGCCCCAAGGGGACGTGCATCGGAATAGTGAGAACATTTTCGGCAATCAGAAGGTCTATATTGAAATACTCGATAAATTCGTGGAGTTGAACTTTAAGCAGTGACCGTAAGTCGTGGATTGCTCTGGTAACCGGCGGTTTGCGGCCTTTTTTGCCCATAACCTGCGCATTGATCCATTTATTTTGTTCATTTTGGAAATGCGCTATGGGAACAGGATAACTTTTATCACTATCCCGCTCCAGTTCTCCGGCAAACCAGAAACAGTTGTGTCCATTTTTTTCGAAAACATCAGCCCACTTACTCGATTCCAGAGTGACACCGTCTATCCCTGCAAATCGGGTTGAAACAAATCCGATGTTCTTTATCATAGCGCAAAAGCTTTCTAAAATGATACCAATCGGTTTATTTCATTAAAAATGTTTTGTCGAGTGTTCGAAGAAGGATAAAATCAATTTTGCTTTCCGGTATTTTTACGGCTTTAGCTCAACATATTGATGCATGTCAATAAAAAAAATCAATATATAGGACTATTAGGCAAAAAAAATCTGCCACGGTTTCTTAAAAAAATTATATTGTGCTGCGAAACCTCATCCACCGCTCCAGCAAATCTCCGATAACAATACATTCCAAGCCGAACGGGAGATACCCGGCATAACCTAAAAGCGGCATTTCAAAAATTTGAAACTCATGAACAAACGGGACGCTGTATTCCCATCTGGCCAAGCTGTAATAGTTCCACATCTCCCAGAATCCTCCGCAAAAAAGGGCTGCGGCTGCGGATGTGATGATCAGGCGCCAATCTCCGTTGGCGATGCTCGACAGAATCGTGCATTCTCCGGTCAGGGCTTGGAGTGACACAATGACAAGCAGAGGAGATACCCAGAGAAGAGGAAAAAGATAATTCGGCCACACGCCGATGCCGGCCAGGCTTGCACTGGACATTAGTATGGCGGCCCCCGCCAACATTCTGGGATACGGGAACCTCAAGGGACGAAAGTCCCCCACTCCCTGCTTGGTCCAGGAAGCACCGGCAATCCATTCCCGAGTTCCCAAAACCGCAGGAAGTACGGTTGAAAAAGAGAGTGTGGCGTAGCAGAAATACTCCCAGGAACTATAATGAACCCCGGTGTAGCTCCAGTTCTGGACAAACCGGTTCAGGTATTCAAAGAACCACCAAAATGCGGCGCTTAAGGGAAAAAGCAGTAGAAAAAAACGTGTGCGGCCTATCATCATGCAATGCCCGGTTCGTTTATGGCACAGGGCATTTATCACCAGGATGAAAGAAAACCACAAAGGAGTAAATGTGTGAGGCTGATATGGGGCAAACCAGGAAAAACGTGTCCATGCCAATATCCATGAAACAGCACCGGTGATAATACCCATCCATCCCCACCATGGGAAAGTATAAGTGCCCGAAGGTCTGATTTTAATCTGTCGGATCCGTACCATAGAGTTAACGATAAGGGGAAGAACCACTGCAAGGATAAAAAGGGTGTAAGCGATGAAGGCAACCCATGAAAAGGGTGCATGGCAAACATACCGTGTTTCAGGGGGAAACTCCAGATACCGGGTAATCGGGTAACCTGCCAAAACCACACCCAGCATGGGCAACCCCAGCAACATTCCCGTCAGGATAGAAAATTTCAAAAATAAGCTTTTCACAGATCTCACATTGGCGCTGATTAAAACCTTTACCGGAAAGATTTTTACTGGTATTCTTTTTTTGTCTCAATTTAATCCATTATAACAGGATTTTCAGATGATTTCTCAACTTTTTCACATCGTTTGATCATGGAGACGTATAAAATGGACCGAACCATCCGAATCGGAGCGCTTATATCAGGAACCGGGACAAACCTGCAGGCCATTATCGATTCCTGTGAATCGGGAAAAATAAACGGGAAAATAGTATTCGTGGGATCGGATAATCCCAATGCACGGGGTCTTGAAAAAGGGGCCCGGCTTGGAATTCCAACGTTTGTGGTCGATTATGGATCAATCATTCAAAATTTCAAAAATACACCGGAAAAGGTCGTACCCCCTGACGATTTTGACCTTAACGATCTGCTTTCAAAACAGACTCTTTTTACAGCCGATGCCGACACTGAAACGGTGAAGGCCTTTATAATCACAAGGGCTGTTGCAGAGGCAAAACTTATTGATGCGATGAAGCCTTATCCGTTCGATCTTCTGGTATTGGCCGGTTATATGAGGAATTTATCGCCTTATTTTATCGACAGGGTAAATACGGATTCAGATATACCGCGTATAATGAATATCCATCCGGCACTGCTTCCGGCTTTTCCCGGTGTAGATGGATATGGGGACACATTCCGATATGGATGCAAGATTGGCGGGTGTACGGTACATTTTGTCGATTACGGTGAAGATTCAGGGCCGATTATCGGCCAGAAGGCTTATGAGATACTCGAGGATGATACCCTATATTCCATCAGAGCAAAAGGCTTGAAGCTGGAGTGGATACTTTATCGGGAATGTGTAAAAATGTTTGCCCAGGGGCGACTTAAAACTGTCCGGATGTCCTATCAATTGAAGAATGGCAAGAAAATGGAGAGTACCGTAGTGAAAATACTGCCGTCACCGGAAGATTAGGGCTCGCGCAAAAACAACTTCACATTTTTACATCTCAGCTTCAGCCCATCTTTGGCTGATACCTCACTCGCAAAATCCGCGAAATAGCTCGCTATTCCTGTGGTTTTGCTCTCTCGGATCAGCCAAACCTGAACCAAATCTG
>JAYEFV010000176.1:0-3930 GCA_034658755.1 Thermodesulfobacteriota bacterium
ATTTCCTTCGGCAATATAGATCCATCCATATTTTTATTCACTCCATATCATTTTTCCAAAGCTTAAAAACAGTTATATGATTCCTTTTATTTCTCAACCTATAGAATCTTCACATAACATGGGTGGTGGTTATGGAACAGATCCTTTGTTGTCACGACAAAATAATATGTTTTAGTTTCATCCAGATCATAAATGGTGCATATGGGCTCTGTGCATTCCCAGTATGGGTTCGCGAAGTTATAGGATTGATTTTTCTCGCGGTAAAAAACCTTGTAACCGGCTAAATTCTTTTCATTGTTTTGGGCCCATTCGAGAGTGATGTCTAAGGTATAGCTGTGTGTTATGGAGTTGAATAATAGAAGAATGACTTCGGAGTTATTTGAGATCTGTCAATAATTATCCAATCGGCTTTTTGTTAATCACGGAGGCTAACGGATTGTCAAAATCAAATCCAAAAAGCCTTGGATTCTCCCCGATAACAGTCGCAGAAACAATGTAAAATACATAATCATATGTCTGTTTTGGAATTTTTTCTTTATATTTTTCTAAAATACGCCAGAAATTTCTTTCCCTCGGATCTTCAGGCATCGTTCGAATAAGTCTGGTTACCCGCCGCTCACCCCAATTATACGAAGCCATTACCAAGAGTCCAGAAGCCTGTGCCTCTGTATCATAAATATCCCGTATGTATTTTGCAGCAGCCATGGTAGACTTTTCAAAATGTTGACGTTCGTCCTGTGGATCAGGCTTCTTTACCTCAAGCAATGGCCCAGACCGGAGTCCATATCTGACGGCTGTTGAAGGAATAAATTGCCATATCCCTTTTGCGATACCAAACCTGGTTTTCGGTCCGCAGGCGTTAATGTCAAATAAGCTTTCCTGCAGCGCAAGGTAGAAAAATTGGGGCGGCAAATCATGGAATTCCATGATTTCGACAATTTTTGGTATGTAGCCTTTTTTCTTTGCCCGTTCAATGGCCTCTTTCAATCTGGTTGTTGTTTTCCACTTTTTGATATAGGACATAACTTCTTTTGCAAAGCCCTTCGGCATATTAATTTCACATTCACCAAAAGTGCGGGCAACCCTCAATATTAACCGTTCTTTTTCACTAATATTTTTTCCATATAAATCCAGGGTATTCACAAACTGGTTGTATTTATCTTCCATTTCCTTGCGCTGGACCCTATAATTCTCAATAAGTTTTTGGGATTCGGCATCCTCCTTGAGTCTAATCGATTTCAGCGCACTGGAAAACTCAAGTTCCAATCTCTTTATGGAATAAAAAATGTCTGCAGCAATTGCTTTCTGTTTGATGACTTGCCTATGTTTATAAATGGCATATGTTCCTGCCAGTAGAAACAGCGATGCGAAAATAGCAATTATCGCGACATATCTCTTTTTTTGTTTCTTTTGTATTTTCTTAAATGCGCGACGAACCATCATGGTATGTTTTCCAATGCTAGTTTCATCGGGGTCACCAAAATAGCGATCAGCATATTGAGTCAGTGAGCGTTGTTCCACTATCGTTTTATTTTCTTGACCGGTCTCTTCTATGGAAAAAGAAAGTACTGGCCCGAATTGAGCGAGTATGATTCTTGTATTGTTTGCCAAAGGCACCTGATCTATTTTTTCGCCATCAACAAAGATGCCATTGGTGCTTTTGAGGTCATACGCCCACCACCTACCTTCCTCAAAACGTATTTCAGCGTGAGGCCGACTTACAATATCATCCATTATCCGGACCTCAGATTCTCTCCCGCGCCCAATTTGAAAAGAATCCGCAAAACGAAAATCGGTTTTTTCAGCCTTGCCTTTCTCTATTTTGACAATGATGGTCGGTGGATTTAAAGGATTCATCGTCTTAGAATTTATCCTAATTTTTGCAAGCACCGATTTTGCTTTAAGATACAATGTAGTCCCGACGAGGCGTGACTAACGATGTAGATCCGGTGAAATCGGAACTTCAATAATACAAGCAGTCTTGAAAATATTTTTTATATCAACTGGATATCGAAATTTCAAGCCCTTTTTTGCTCACCTTGCGGCATAATCCGGTTTTAAACGAATGATAAAATGAGCTGCTTAATCCACGTTTGTAACGGGAACCAAAAGGGTTTCCGTTTTTTGAAACATTAAGTTCTTCTTGTGCATGATTCCGCTGAAGCGCAATCCGTTCCCCCACCGGCCTCCGGTTCTTCGGTATCACCCGGAAGATTAAAAACTCTGGGCTTCGTGACATGGACCTTGCTGCATCCAGGGCAGACCTTGAGCATCCTCTCCAACCCCCGGAACCGAATGGGGTTCAAGGGGTCGGAGGTTCAAATCCTCTCGCCCCGACCAGAAATGAAAAGTAAATCGAGCGGGTTGGCAATCAGATTTTCCCGCTCTTTTTTTTTATATTGCCTGCCATTGTGCTATAATACTAGAACAACGACGTCCGCTAAAACCCACTAAAAGAGAACACACAAGAAAGTATGAACGATTTGGAATGACCTCCGACGCCTTACGGTAAATCGGCTTCCTTGTGAAGGTTTTGAATATCATCCGGGGAAAGGATGATCAAGCTTTAAGGCGGGTTTTTCTAGACGGTCTGACTCCATTCCTTTAATGCCATAATCCTTCAACCCTATAGAATTCTTGACACTTCTTTTTTGCTGATGTATTTGATTGAATTAGTTCAAATTTCGGAAGCTTCAAAGCAACTCGAAGAAACTTCCGTTTTTTAAATGTGGAAAAGAGTTGAAAGATAGGGTTGATTATTAAACTTAAAAGCAAAGGAGGAACCCGGAAATGAAGAATATAGTTAAGGATCTGAAAGCTACGAACAAGGATCTAAAGGCACTATCAAAAAAAGTTGATGAAATGATTATCGAGGTCGGGAAACTTGAGAAACCAAAATCAACAAAGAAAACCGTGGCCAAAGCAAAGCCCATGAAAAAGTGCATTGATAAAAAAACCGCCAAATTAACAGCTGCCGATAGTCTTTTTGGAATTATTAAAAGATACAAAAAGGGCGCTGATGTCGCTACATTAATGAAAAAGACGGATTTCAATAGAAGAAAAATATACGATAATGTTAAGATTTTAAAGAAGCAGGGAAAGATTAAAAGCGCGGGGATTGGGGTGTATGTAAAAGTATAAATACTTCGACATCTATCCTGATTATTATTCTGTTGAAGCCTATTTCCAATAAATCCAAATTGAGTTTGTCAGAGAACTGCGCCCAAAATCTATGGGATTTGGAAATATTTTGTAAATCTTACGAGTTTATTGTTTAGAGGTACTTAAGCAGGTATGGTAATAGAACAGTCCGATTTTACTAAACTTCTTGATTTTTTAGTGCACAATATATAGTAATTTATTTTAATAAACTACAACATATTCTAATTCATCAAAATTATATATAAATTATACATAATTTTACTTGACACTAACAAATTACAAGTTTATGGAATCTTCTATGATGAGCAAAGCAAACATATCCCCCATTTTCTATTTAGGTCTTTGAATAGATAAAACGCATTAATAAAATTTTTGAAGTTATGGCGTTATTTATCAAGGACAATGGTGGCTGGCGTTTAGGGGTTGACCGACGTCAATTCTCATACAATTTACATATTCCTGAACGCAGATCCGGCAAAGAATGCAGAAGCGGGCTTGACAGAAGATTAAAACCAAGAATATCGATATATATAAAAATAAGTTAAACGAACAGGGTCAAAAACTGAGGGAGGTAGCTACTAATGGAAGAAATGCTAAGAAAAATATTTGAAGCTAACCCTGAGAAAACGACAATCGTATTAAAAGGTAAATGTTCAGACTGCGGGGAAAATGTAATAATTAATATAACATCTACCTCAGGAGGATTTGGATTACAGGGCGGCGCTTTATTTAAGTGTTCATCTGGCGGGTATTTCGTTAAGTGTTCTG
>JAYEFV010000177.1:0-3928 GCA_034658755.1 Thermodesulfobacteriota bacterium
TATTTAGAACTCGAATTATCTCTATCTTTGGAAATCGACGCAAAAATTGGAAGTGGAGTAAGAGCAGAGGTAAGGATTATAAACAACCTGCCCCTTGTAATCATAGGAAATATTATTACGGAAGGCAGTTTAATCTATTCAATAAACGAAAATGTTCGAGTCGATTTTGAGACTTCGGTTCGAAGAGCATATTTTGACTTTTTGCCTGGATGTAGCGAATCATGTCATTGCTTCTGAAAAGTTTCGAGCACCAAGGGATTATGCTGATTCGTTTATGGTTATTCAAGAACAGGGAATTATTTCTTCTGAGCTTGGAGATCGATTACGCCAAATGGCAAAGTTTAGGAATCGGCTGGTCCATCTATACGGAGAAATAGATAACATTTACGTTTATAAATATCTACAAGATGATATAAAAGACACAGAGGAATTTAAGTCGGTAATAATTAATAAATATAAAACTTGATCCTACCCACCCGAACCTCTAAACCCCGAACCTCTGAATCTTTAAACCGTAGTTTTTGGATCTGCAGTTTTTATAGGAAGAATTATAAAAAAACAAAGAAACCAACATATTTCATCTGTAGATGCTCTTGTAGCTGTCTTAAAACGTCTGAATATTTTTGAAGATCGATACCACCTGGAATCAGAGGAGTTCTTCGATAAATTCAGCAAGGGACAGCTTGAAGATTCTGTAGATTTCGTTGAGTGGTCAAATGATTATCAACATTATGTTGCAATAAGATTTGAAATTGAAAGTCAAATTCGAAATGTTGCATGATATATTATCTCGCTATCTTGAGAGCATAGAAGCTGTGGTCAGAAATTTAAAAGACGCTTATGTCAACACCCCTCATTTTTCAGATCTGGAAAGTTTTCCCCATCACAAACATTTAAGCAACGATGTAGTCTCCTCTTATGAACCTTCCGTGATAAGGGCAATTGAAGAGGCAATACGGTTGGCAGAATAAAAAGTATACATCCTTTATCTTAGACATGATTAAACAAGATTAATTGGTAATTTTTGCTTGACAAATTACCATTGAATGGTAATAATCATTTATGTTGTGGGATGTAATATTTACAGGTAAAGCTAAAAAAACAAGCCCGAAATCTTCCGGCCAAAGTTCGAGAAAATCTTTTCGCTCTGGTTCTGGAAATCGAAAAAATTGGTCCCGCGAGAACCTCTTGGCCCAACTATGGCAAAATAAAAGGCAAGAAAGATTGTTACCATTGCCACTTAAAAAAGGGTAAGCCAACATATGTTGCCGTTTGGAAGGTCAAGAGCAAAGAAAATAAAACCGTGGAGGTTAAGTATGTTGGAACTCACGAAAACGCAGACTACGAAAGAATTTGTTGATATTCATCTGCGCGGAATACCATCCGACAAGGCAGAGTTGGTAAAGGAAACCATTAAAAAGATCCTTGATCTGGCGGGGATGCCTCTCCAAAGCGTGGAAGAAGACGATGACGGGGTATACTCTATCAGAGAAGTCTTTCCCGAGTTCCATATAGGTCATGCATTGCGCGGGCTTCGTTCCCGAGAAGGATTGACACAAAAACAGCTT
This sequence comes from Thermodesulfobacteriota bacterium, assembly GCA_034658755.1. Taxonomy (GTDB): domain Bacteria; phylum Desulfobacterota; class Desulfobacteria; order Desulfobacterales; family UBA11574; genus S5133MH16. The sequence continues at coordinate 1,569 of JAYEFV010000177.1, forward strand.
GCAGAAATGATCGGAGCCAGGCCAAGTAATATATCTGAAATGGAGAATGGCAAGCGTCCTATCGGTAAAGAGATGGCAAAGCGATTAGCCAAGGCTTTACAAACTGATTATAAGGTTTTCCTATAACCCTAATCGAGTCAAAACTCGGTTAGGCGTTGTCAGTGTCGGCGGGTGTTGTGAAGTGCCTAACGTTTTGTAGTTAGATAAAGATCTCTTTTCACTTTTAACTCTTTACATATTATCCCTGAATCCTGATCTAATAATCAATTGTTAATTATTAATTATTAACCGTTGTTTATTAACTATTATTTCCTGAACCCCTGAACCCCTGAACCCCTGACATATATAACTGCCCAAATTTTTCATATCAGGACTTGATTATGGCTATCAAATTGGCTATGCTTAGGGAGGTTAACCCGGATTTTTAAAAAAGGAGCATATATTGGAAAATCAATATTCAATAGCCGAGGCAAAAAACAGACTCCCGTCTATTATACATTCAGTCGAGAAGGGCCCGTCTGTTAAGCTGACGCGACACGGCAAGCCGGTTGCGGTCTTGTTGTCAATTCAAGAATATGAACGTTTAAGTCTGAAGAAACAAGGGTTTTGGCGTGCTTTAAAAACATTTCGTAAGCGCACCGAAAAAGAAGACATCGTAATTTCCAACGCAGATTTCAAAAGGCTAAGGGATTCTTCCCCAGGCCGAGAAGTTGACTGGTCTTGATGAAATACATCCTGGACACCAATGTTTTATCAGAAGCTGTAAAAACCGTACCTAACAGGAATGTGATGACCATGCTTGAAAAACATCAAGCAGAGATTGCAACAGCTTCACCGGTTTGGCATGAGCTTCAATACGGCTGCCGCCGCCTTCCGGTTTCACGAAAGCGTGAGATCATTGAATTGTTTCTCGAAGATGTCATCCGACAAAATATGGTAATTTTCCCCTATGACGAACGCGCAGCCAAGTGGCATGCCCAAGAACGGGCCAGATTGGCCGCACAAGGACGGATACCACCTTATGTTGACGGTCAAATTGCGGCCATTGCCAAGGTGAACGGATTGGCTTTGGTGTCACGGAATACCGCTGATTTTGAAATATTTACCGATTTGGAAGTCCAAAATTGGCATAAAGGTGTTTGAACTATAGTTTCACTCCAATCAACCTTTGAACCCTTCAACCCTGAACCTCTGACACCCCCCTTAATACAAAAGTATTACTCTCCGTAAAAATACTACTACTTTCTTCTTACACTTCCCGTAATCATTTTTCATACTAATTTCTGATCCAATTTCATACTTTCGGCGGATTGATTTCCTTGACATAACAAAATATAAGATGATCAAGGGTCACAGATCTCTCAACTGATCAGCAAATTCAGTTCGCTTAAGGCCGGAACTCTGAACTTCGAACCCTGATCTAATAATCAATAATCAATTGTTAATTATTAATTATTAACCGTTGGTTATTAACTATTATTTCATGAACCTTTGAACCCTGAACCTTCAACCAAAGAAAGATTTTACTGATGAAAGAGCGACGGAAGTTTGAAAGATTCCCGCTTACACTTCCGGCCAGGATGGAAATGATTACTTCAAATAAAAGACAGGTGTTTGATCTCGAAACCTGGGACATATCTGCTGCCGGAGCTTTTATACTTACTTCAAAAAAGTTTCCCCAAGGCTCAAGGTTTAAGCTAAACCTAACCGTTTCAAGCGATAAAATTAAAGAAATTACGGGGGCTCGAAGCTTGATAGAATGCAAAGGAAGTGTTGTTCGGTCCTCAGACACAGGGATGGCGGTTCGTTTTAATGGCAATTACCAAATTCTAGGCCTTAACGGCTTGTAACATCATGGCATTTTGTTCGGTCATAAAAACAAGAGGAGGTACATAATGGAAAAAATATCCCCCAATTTATTACGTCTGATCATATGTGCAACCCTCTTAACGATATTGCTATACCCCCATGCTTCTCCAGCAGGAACGTGTGAAAAATGGGTTGCAAAAGCGGTTTCCGTACAGGGGAGTGTAGAGGTACGAAGGGTAAGTGAAACCCGGTGGCAACCGGTTAAATTAAATGACACCTACTGTCCCGGCGATGTGATTCGGGTAAATGATAATAGCCGGGCAGATCTTGCCCTGATTAACCAACCCGTTATCCGCCTTGATCAGAACACTACCATAACCCTTGGAGAATTGAAAGAAGAGCGAACCTTTCTTTTGTCTCTACTCGAGGGCGCCGCACATTTTTTGAGCCGAGCTCCCCGCAGCCTGGAAGTGAGTACGGCATTTGTAAATGCGGGTGTGGAAGGGACCGAGTTCTTGATAAGAGTTGAGGAAGATAAAACCTTCCTGACG
>JAYEFV010000178.1:0-3918 GCA_034658755.1 Thermodesulfobacteriota bacterium
CCTTGCTTACCCCGCTTAAAAAATAAGATGTATCTCGCTTACCCTGATTAACCCGCTTTGAGAAATTCACCTATACCGCTCTTAACCCGATTATCCCGCTCCAAAAGAAAATTAAAAATATATTTTGCTTAACCTGCCGTTGATTTTATAGAAGTTGCCCCCAATTGCATTTGTTGACTATTACCCCATAAGGGGTAAAGTCATTGATTTGCGACAATCAACCAAAACAAAAGGGGGCGAATAATGATTTATAATAAACCGAGCATCAGTGGCAAGCATATTGTGCAGGCTTCCGCCACTACCGTTCAGATCGAAAGTTACAGTGAGAAAGTCAGAAAGGGGCAAAATCCATGTGGGCTGCCGCCATGTCCCCACTGCCAGGTAACATCCGATTATTTTAGCCAGCATGAGAAGCGAAAGCGTCGATTTTTCATTTCTGTGGAACAGATTGTTAAGGTCATTATCGGACTGCTCTGCCGATGGAAATGTCCGGGTTGCGGAAAGACGTTTACCGATTATCCTGAGTTTGCTATTCCGTACAAGCGATATACACTGCCGACCATTATGGCTTTCACCCACTGGTATGTTAACGATGAGCCGATGACCTACCGAAAATTGGTTCAAGAAGTTGCCCTGGGTTATGAGAGCCGGGAAAATGGAGATATTGATGAGCGGCAACTGGCGCATTCCACCATTTTTCGCTGGATTACAACCCTGGGCGATTTCTCAGAAATCATCCGCTGTGGCCAGGATCTCATCAACCAGGCCGATCCGGCATCCACAATCTGTCGGGATTTGGCCGGTCTTACCATATCCGCCAAAAAGTACATGAGTTCAGCCCGCAAAAAAGTGCTCCATTGCTGCCGTCAGATACTGCATCTGGATGCCGTGTACCGGCTTTGTTTTAAAGCTTCAATTTTCCCCAAGTTGGCAACAGCATGTGGCTTTAGCTGATGTAAGATCACCTCCAAAACAGAAAAAGGAGGTGATTCGTTGAAAAAGAAGGAAGAAAAGTGGGCAATTTTCTGGTGTGATCTGCTCAGTCCGATTATTTTTTCTGAGATTGAACCGGAGCAGACCAATGAGTATCTCAAGCAACTCGCCCAAAAAGAAGTTGTGTTTCCAGATGGAAAGCTTGGCAAGCCATCTGTTTCCACCCTTAGAAGAAAACTCAACAAATACCAAAATGGCGGATTCAATGCGCTTGGAAGAAAGCAACGCAACGATCAGGGAAAGAGCCGTAACATCGATGACGATGTTGTGGCAAAAGCAATACAACTGAAAAAGGATCAGCCCCGCCGCTCGCATAAAACCATCAATCGATTTTTAAAAGAACTTTATGGCAAAACGATTCCACGCTCCACACTTTACTGGCATCTCAAACAGGCCTGTGCCACCCGTCTTAAACTCGGCGTCACCAAACAAAAGGTCAGAAAACGCTGGAGCCGGGATCATACCCATGACCTTTGGATCGGTGATTTTGAAGAGGGGCCATATGTCATCAAAGCCAATGAAGTGGTACCAACCTACTTATCAGCCTTCATCGACTGTCATAGTCGGTTTGTTGTCGTTGCAAGATACTATCTGCGGCAAAACATAGATATCCTGATCGATTCGCTGGTACGTGCGCTGGCAACGCATGGTACACCTTTACAGCTTTATGTGGATAACGCAAAGGTATACCACTCCAATGGTCTGAAGGCGGCATGCTACAGAATTAATACGCGGCTGATCCACAGAAAGAAAGGTGATCCGGCGCCGGGAGGACTCATCGAACGGTTTTTTCAGACGACTCAAAACCAGTTCGAAGCTGAAGTAAGGGCCGGCGACATCCTGACGTTAAGCAGGCTCAATCGCACTTTTTCTGCCTGGCTGGAGGTGGGCTATCATCAGGAGACTCACTCGGAAACTGGCCAAACACCGGCCAAGCGTTACCAAACAGGACTGCGGGTCATTCGCCAGATAAATCTAAACGAATTTATCAAATCTTTCATGCAAAAGGTACAGCGTACGGTCCACCGAACTTTCTCGGACGTTCAACTCAATAAAAAATATTACAAGGTTGATCCCAAGCTCCGCGGAGACAAGGTCGAGGTCAGGTATGATCCCTTCACACACATGGACAGCGTGGAAATCTATTCTCCTAACGAGCAATACCTGGGATGCGGCAAGCTGCATCACCGCCAATTTACAGATCAGATCCCACCTTCAGAAACTGGCGCAAAACCCAAATACAACTATCTCGATATTCTCGTGCGCCAACACAAAAAACAACTCGATGCCCAAACCAAATGCATCGATTATCGAAAAATCTCACAGCGCCGACCATGGCCCTTTCATGAATTTGCAAAAACCTTTGCGCAGCTTCTCGGAAAAAAAGGAGGATTAACCGCTTTTACCGCACAACAACTTGAAACACTTAAAAAAACTTATAATCAAGATGTTAAACTCAACAAGAAAATGCTCAAACAAGCCTTTGAAAACGCCCACCTAAAGTCCATTGCATACGTGATTCACGAATTGAAATGCTTAATAAAAAACAAGGAGGTTAGCTGATGTTTCTTACACATTTTAAAATGAGCGATCATCCCTTTTGCGAAAAACCACCCATACAATGGCTCCTTGCCGATAATCGTTTTGATCAGGCACTATCGCGACTTACATTTTTTCAACAGCAGGGAAATATTGCCCTGATCACCGGGCAAACCGGTATCGGCAAATCCTCTCTGATCAGACTCTTTCAACAACAATTGCCGCAAAACCTTTATCACCCCGTCTACCTTCATCTGACCAGCATCAGCCCCAGTTCTTTTCTTCGCCTGATCGTTGCCAAACTGGGTGAATCACCAAGGTTTGGAAAAGATCGTCTCTTTCTTCAAATTATTGAACGAATCAGAAAAAACGAAATTGATACGGTTCTGATCATTGACGAAGCTCATTTGATCGCCTCCCAGACCCTCACCGACCTGCGGTTGCTGGTCAGTTCCGGAATTGACACGAATTTGCCTCTAAAAATCGTTCTTAGCGGCCAGGAAGCCCTCGGCACGCTTCTGAAAAGTTCCACACATGCCGATCTTGTTCATCGTATTTGTGTTCGCTATCAGTTGAATCCGCTTACAAAATCTCAAACCACAGCATATATCGACAACCGCTTACATTGTGTAGATGTATCAGAAAAAATATTTGAAACCGAAGCAAAGGCCATCATCCATGATTACTCCGGCGGTGTGCCACGACAGATCAACAATATCGCAACCGCCTGTCTCATCAATGCTGCCGCTAAAAACCGTAAAACAGTTGATGAAACACTTGTTAATGAAACCATGGCTGAATTTTATCTGCCATAGGAGGTATTATGCAGAAACGTTATTCAAAAAAAATGCTCCGAAAACTGAGAAATGAAATCCCTATTGCCATACTTATTGCTGATTTGTTGAAGCTGCCCAATAAGATCTGTGAAGGATATTTTCGCTTCCTGTGCCCGGTTTGTTCAGGATTTGACACGGCTACCAATCCAAAAACAAACCTGGCGCGATGTTTTCGCTGCGAAAAAAACTTTAATCCAATCGATATGGTGATGGAAGTAAAACATGTCGGCTTTATCAATGCAGTGGAATATCTGAATGAAATCGTTTGCTGCAGCTCGGAGTTAAAGAAAATATTTGCCGATAACGAAACTGAATTTAGACTAAATTTCTTTGAATCGATTTAAAAATGCCACATCTTGAAACATAAATTGCCCAAGATGTACAGTCGAAAATCGCTGCCTGTATTCAACTCTTTCTTATGGGCAGCGATTTTATCTTTTTAGAGTCAATTATTGTTGGACTAGCAGGTTCAAATAAAGTTGGACTTAGCACTTTATTATAAAAATGAAAATGTAATAATTCAAAGTCTTCAGTTTTGACTATCTATGAC
>JAYEFV010000179.1:0-14766 GCA_034658755.1 Thermodesulfobacteriota bacterium
ATTATTTCCTGAACCTCTGAACCTCTGAACCCCTGAACCCAGAACCTCTGAACCCCTGAACCCCTGAACCTCTGAACCCCTGAACCCAGAACCTCTGAACCCCTGAACCACTGAACCTCTGAACCCTTGAACGGTTACTCTTTTTTGAAATTTCTACTTCAACTTTCCGATAACAGCACTTGCAATGGTGTTTTTCTGAATCTCCTTTGTACCCTCATAAATCTCGGTAATTTTGGCATCCCGGTAAAAGCGCTCCACTTCATACTCTGCCATGTATCCATACCCTCCCAGAAGCTGGATGGCTTCGTCCGCAACTTCCACGGCAGACCGGGCCGCATACATCTTGGCCATGGATGTCAGCTTGGAATCCATGCGGCCCTGGTCAAAGTTCCAGGCAGCTTTGTAAGTGATAAGTCTTGCAAGCTCAATTTTTGTGGCCATGTCCGCCAGTTTATGCTGTGTCACCTGGAATTGAGCAATCTTTTTCCCGAACTGTTCTCTTTGTTTTACATATGCCAATGCGCGATCAAAAGCCCCTTGAGCTATTCCCAGTGCCTGAGCGGCGATCAATATCCTGCTTTCATCAAAAAATTCCAGCACATGATAAAATCCTTTTCCTTGTTTCCCGATAAGATTTGAAGCCGGAATGCGGACATCCTTAAAGGTTATCTCAGCCGTGGATATCATATGAATACCCAGCTTATCCCCAACATCCGTAGCAGATACTCCTTTTCGATCCGCCTCCACAAGAAAAAGGCTCATGCCTCGGTAAGTGGGTTTGCACTCAGGATCGGTCTGGCAGAGAACACAGAAAAAGGAGGCGAGTTCGCCGTTGGTGATAAATATTTTTGAGCCGTTTATGACCCACTCCTCCCCATCCTGTTCCGCCGATGTATTCATGAAGGTAATATCAGAGCCGTGATCGGCTTCTGTGAAAGCACCTGCAGAAAGCATTTCCCCCTCTGCCACCGGCGGCAGAAATTTTTCTTTAAGTTCATCGCTCCCAAAACGTAAAATGCATTCGGACCCGAAACCGGCGAGGATCAACGCACTGCCAATGGTGGAATCCCGGCTGCAAAACTCCTCGGCAACCAGGATGTTCTCCAGAACGCCAAGACCCTGACCGGAATATTCTTCCGGGAAGTGAATGCCGATGAACCCAAGCTCACCGGCTTTTTCCCATATTTTTTTCGGAAATTCGTGTTTTCTGTCCAGCTCAAGTGCAAGGTCTTTGGCAAACTCACCCTTGGCAAAGTCTCTTGCCGCTTTTTGAATCTCTTTCTGTGGTTTGGTCAGTTCAAAATCCATCCGGATACTCCAAAGTTCATTAATTGTAAATTTTTTGTTTCTTATGGCAAAACTTTTTTCTTCTCGCCACAAAGGCACCAAGACACTAAGACGCCGCCCCAGAGGGGCTCTGCCCCGGAGGGAAGTAATAACAAAATAAAATCCTTAGTGTCTTTGTGCCTTGGTGGCAAATATTCTTTGGTTCTCTCCGAGCCGTAGGCTTACGAGCCGGAGGCCGGTTTGTCCGGGTTAGGGTATAAGATTTAGCATACACCCTGATCTATTGCAAGGAGTTTGAATCTTTTCAAACTGTTCAACGGTTTCAAACGCCACAAAAATAAAATGTGCTTGACTGATCCGTTCACCTGACTTAATTTGTCTTCGTAGAAACAGTAACTTTGATGTTTTCGTAAAAAGTCCGATTTAGACGGTTTCGTAAAAAGTTCAAATTCAAGGCGTGCAAATTTTGTAATCATGAGGCGTACTTTTCGTACGTTGAATGATTACGAAATGCAGCACAACGCAGAAGTTGGACTTTTTACGAGACCGTCAACTTTATTAATTAACTTATCATGTTGGAAAGGAAATGAGATAACATGCCGTTTTCAATCGCTCTTGCAGGAAAAGGAGGCACCGGAAAAACCACCGTGGCCGGACTGCTCATTAAATATCTGGTAAAAATGGATAAAACACCTATCCTTGCAGTGGATGCAGACAGTAACGTAAACTTAAATGAAGTCCTCGGCCTTAAAGTGACCGACACCCTGGGAAACGCCCGTGAAGAAATGAAAAAAGGGATTGTTCCCGGTGGAATGACTAAAGACATTTTTATTTCAATGAAGCTCCAGCAGGCTATTGTCGAGGACGACGGTTTCGACCTTATTGTTATGGGTCAGCCCGAAGGCCCCGGGTGCTACTGTGCCGCAAACACGCTTCTAATAAATTTTCTGGATAAGCTGGTCGGAAATTATCCTTATATTGTCATGGATAACGAAGCTGGAATGGAACATATCAGCCGGTTGACCACCAGCAATGTGGACATTCTTCTGACGATTTCCGATACATCCCGCCGCGGGCTTCAGGCGGCCATGAGGATTAATGATCTTGCAAAGGACCTTAATATCGGTGTCGCAAAGAGCTATCTTATTATCAATCAGGCGAAAGAAGCACTGTCCGATACGGTTCTGAACCTTGTTAAAGATAACGGCATGGAACTTGCCGGAATCATACCTGAAGATAATATGGTATACGAATATGACTTAGAGGGACGCCCGACCATTGAGTTGCCTGAGGAAAATAAATCTGTTAAAGCTGCATTCGAAATATTTGATAAAATTATCAAATAGCGATTATGGTTAAGATATGAAAAAAACAGGCTTTCTGTATGATGAAAGATATCTGCGCCACGACACCGGACCCAACCATCCCGAGTCACCCCAAAGACTTAAGGCGATTTATCAGGGAATAAAAGAAGCCGATCTCCTCCCGAAGCTGACCTTAATTCCGGCCAAACGGGCAGAGTTAAAATGGATCGAAACGATCCATTCAAAAAATTATATTAAACGTTTTGAAGCTGCCTGTCATTCGGGCAATACCACGTTTGACTATCCGGACAACCAAATTTGCGCCGAAACTTTTGAGACTGCCCTTCTGGCCGTGGGAGGCATACTGGATGCAGTGCGACTTATTATGACGGGCAAATTGAATAATGTGTTTTGTGCGGTCAGACCTCCGGGTCATCATGCCGAACATGATTCAGCCTTGGGATTCTGCTATTTCAACAACGTTGCAACAGCCGCCAGATATCTGCAGATAAAATGGGGCATTCAACGGGTGGGGATCGTGGATTTCGATGTGCATCATGGTAACGGTACCCAGCACATTTTTGAGGGAGATCCTACGGTGTTCTATTATTCCATTCATCAGCACCCCACATTTGCTTTTCCGGGAACCGGACGCGTTTTTGAAACCGGCAACGGCGAAGGGGTCGGAACGACCCGAAATTATCCGGTTCTGCCGGGTCAGGGGGATAAAGAATACCAGTTTCTTGTGGAAACAGACCTTGTGCCGGTTTTGAGCGCGTTTAGCCCTGAAGTGATCATAGTTTCTGTAGGCTTTGATGCCCATGTTGACGACGACATGTCAGATATTAATCTTTCAACACAAGGATATTCAAGGATAATGCAAAGGATCGTCGCGCTGGCGGCACTGTACTCAGACGGAAGACTGATTTCTGTGCTTGAGGGGGGATACTGCCTAAAACGCCTTCCGGAACTGGCCGCAAACCATGTTAAAATTTTATTGAATGCCTAATATCTTTAACCCTTGGAGGATACAATGTTTATCAGCAAAATAATGACCAGAAATGCCGTCACCATTTCACCAGACGCTGATATCTCGCAAGCACGGGAAATAATGTCCGAAAATAACTTCCGCCACCTTCCCGTGGTCTACAAGAGTAATTTTCTCATCGGAATAGTTACGGATCGTGATATCAGAAGCGTCTTGCCGTCTTCACATCTGGCTGATGACAATGGCATGGAAGAAATGAAACGTTTTTCAGGGATAAAAATAAAAGATATCATGACAAAAAATCCGGTTGCCCTCTCTCCGTTAGATACCCTTCAAGACGCCCTTATCCTGTTGCAGAAAAAACATTTCGGAGCATTTCCCGTTATCCATGAGCAAGGAAAACTTATAGGTATTGTTTCCGTACGTGATCTTTTACGCGAATTTATCAATGTCCTGGGGATAGAAGAACCCGGAACGCTTTTATGTATCATCGCGGAAAATAAAATCGGGCAAATGAAAAAAATTGTCGATGCCATTACCGAGGAGCATGTTTCATTCGGTAGTGTTCTGGTTGCCAGATACTGGGAAAAAGGAAAGCGGGCTGTTTTTCCATACCTTTTAACTCAAAATATTGCCCCGTTGAAAAGAAAACTAAAAAAGATGGGCTATACAATACTGGACCCAATGGACTGGTATATGGATCATTTACCCCAAAATGACTGAAGAAAAACACAGATCCAAAAATCACGATAAATTTCCGGATACCCCTTACAAAGATCTTTATATATACTATCTTCAAGGCCGACTGAAGCCGGACAAAAAAATATTCGGCAATAATTTTATCGGCAACTGGCAAGAGGATGAGTTCTCTTTTCTTTTCTTCTCCAAACCCTCACGTGGTGACGTGGAAAAAATGTTAACCTCACACCCGGAGCTGATCCTTGTTGACGAATTTTATATGACGTACGACCAATGGCAGGGAGGTAAGATCACTCCCTTTAAGGTCGGCCGGTTCAGTATCGTGCCCTCCTGGCAAAAGCAATGCAAAAAAATGAACTCATGCCGTAACCAACTGTCCATCATTCTGGATCCAGGGGTTGTATTCGGCGCCGGAACCCATACCACAACACAGGACTGCCTCAAAGCCCTTGAACTGGTATTCAGCCAGGAAAAGATCGAGTCGGTTCTCGATCTCGGAACAGGAACCGGACTCCTTGCTCTGGCCGCATCCCGGCTGGGTTGTAAAAATATACTTGCAGTCGATTTTAATTTTTTAGCTGCAAGTACGGCATTGAAAAATGTTCGTTTAAACAAGCTGGAAGATCAGATTATAATTGTTCAGGGGCGTGCCGAGGATTTTATTGACTCACATTCAGATCTTATGATAGCAAACATACACTATGATGTGATGAAACACCTGATATCTTCGCGTGGGTTTTTTAATAATAAGTGGTTTATTCTGTCCGGCCTGTTGCGCAGTCAGGCAAGGGATTTGCTTTATGAATTATCTCGGAACCGAGTCCGAATTGTAAACAAATGGGAACGTGAAGGTATCTGGCATACTTTTTTAGGAACAACAGGTTGAAAGCCTCGTTTTATTTGTTTAGTTCCTTAGTTGTAAATTTTGTGCTTTTTGTGGCAAAACTTTTTCAATTGCAATATTTTTGGTTCCGGTTTGTCCGGGTTAGGTGGAAGGATAACAATGTATATCAAGTGTTGGGGATCAAGAGGCTCCATTCCAGTTTCAGGGACAGATTATATTAAATACGGGGGGGATACAACCTGCATTGAAATCAGAACCAAAAGCGACGATATCATAATCATCGATGCCGGAACCGGAATACGGAGACTCGGCAACAGGTTAATGGATGAAAAGCGGTATAAGTATAATTTCATTTTTACTCATGCCCACTGGGATCATGTAATGGGATTCCCCTTTTTTAAACCGCTTTACAGCAAAAAGGCCGAACTTATGCTGTATAGATGTCCCTTTCACAGCAAATTCGTGGAAACCATACTCTCCAAGCTCATGGCCCCGCCGTATTTCCCTGTCAGATATTCCGAGATAAAATCAAAGATGGAATATCTGGGAGCATTCACTACAGAGTTTGAAATAGGCTCCGTAACCGTAACACCCATTCAGATCAATCATCCCGGCAACGGCAGCGGATACAAATTTACCGAAGATGGTAAATCTTTTGTCTTTCTGACAGACAATGAACTCGGTTTTTTGCATCCCGGCGGTCTTGCGTATAAAGATTATCTCGAATTTTCCGCAGGTGCCGATCTCCTTATTCATGATGCCGAATACACGCCGGAAGAATATGAATCAACAATGAGATGGGGGCACTCGGTATTTACCCATGCCCTTGATCTTGCCCTTGAAGCCGGTGTTGGGCAATTGGGCTTATTTCATTTAAACCAGGAACGGACAGACCGGCAGATGGATGAAATTGTCGAAACCTGCCGGCAAAGCATCACTGAAAAAGGAAACAAACTTGAATGTTTCGCCGTGGGCTGTGATATGACATTTACTTTATAACTTGATAGTATAGGAATTTCCTTTTTTAGAGCGGCGAAGCCGCGTTATATAGAATCGCGAAGCGATTGTATAACTTGAATTCTGGAGAACTATGTTACGGGCAGATCTTTACGAAAAAAGCATTCCGATAAACACTTATATTTCTTCAAGCGACTTCAAAGCCTGCGGGTTTCACAGTCGAGAAGAGTTTCTGAACAAACTTCGTTCAGGACAACTCAAACCTTCACATTGCAAAATTGCAAGGAAGCGTTTTCTTTCCCTGCTCTGGGCGGCAAAGCCGGATGAGATCCTGCCCGAAATAGAGGTGTTACAGCTCCCGAATCCCGGACCCACCGGACTCTTTCCCATCAACCAGCCAAAAAAGGATTCGCCGATCCTGGTATCGGGCAACTCAAAACTCACCGGTGAGGTTCTCACTGCAATACTTTCCACGACTTTGAGTCCGTTCTGGTACCTGGTTGTGGACACGGATGGTCATACCGTGGACATGGCTATCGTCTATGAAGTTCTGACAGCCGAACGGGTTATGCAGATACTTGCCAGAGAAAAGGCGGATCAAATCGCTCCGGAATCAACCCTTTTCCTGCCGGGCTTCGCGGCAATGATCCGTGACAATCTGGCTGAGCAAAGCAGCAGGTCTGTGAAAGTCGGCCCGGTATGTGCTGCCGAACTTCCTGTTTTTTTCGGCAAAACACACTGGAAGTTGGCTTAACTAATGTCCATCCATAAACGGCATCTTTTGGTCCTCGGCAGCGTTCTCGCTCGTTTTCAATCCTCGAAATAGCGCGCTATGCCTGTGGTTGAAAACTCGCTCGGGCCTTGTCGAAAACCAAAATCTACCATTTCTGGATGGACACTAACTAAAAATTATTCTTTTATCTTATTTTCCCGGATCTGAAGATAGATATCACGAAGTGCTGTGTATGGATCTATGGCCGATTTTTTGAGGGACTCGTAATCCCCTATGCGAAATGAGGTGTTATTGACTGTATCAAATGCCCTTATGCCAATAGACGCTTCAGGCGGCTCAACATAGCTTACAGGATCCAAAAAAAAGTCCCCCACCCTTCCGATTGAATCGCGCAATGTGGACGGCCCCAGTATCGGCCAAACAAGGTAGAATCCGTTTCCGAGGCCATAGTTGCCAAGGGTTTGGCCCAGGTCTTCCGAATCAGGAGGGGTAAGTTTGGGATATTTGTCAGCCGGACTCCCGAATCCAAGAACACCGATGGTGGTGTTTACAATAAACCGTGAAAATTCAACTGCCGCGGCATTCCCTTTTGCCTGAAGCATGCAGTTGACCAGTCTTATCGGGGTTGTGATGTTGCGGAAAAAATTTTTTACACCGGTTCTGAAAAATTCCGGAGTAACCGCCTTGTATCCTCTGGCCAGAGGTTTAAGCGCCCAGAAGTAAAGCTTGTCATTGAAATGAAACATGGCCCGGTTCCAGGGGGAAAGGGGGTCTGCCACCTGTAATTTATCTTCTTCGAATTCCTCTTCAAAAAAATCTTCATCAGAACTATCTTCTATAATATCCGGGTCTGATAGAATCTGTTCTGCCTCAGCATTTGTGACTTGCCGGTTCTGATCACGGTGTATATCTTCCGATACCGCTTGGGAAGGAGTCACCGGCCTATGAGCACACCCTGTAAACAAAAAAGCAAAAAACAAGGAAAACTGCAATAAATAAGTCAGTTGTTTTTTTCTCATATTATTGAATACCTTTCTAATCGAACCTAAACTGAGCGTTTCAAATTTTAAAAATATAAATCAATTTAATTTATTCAGCAGTCGCGGTGTTTTTCTTATAACGCATCGAAAATAGCGTAATGAATGATCAGCAGCGAAATCATACACTGTTTGAATACATTAGGGATCGTTAAGAAAGAACAGCGGTATTTTGTGTTCGTAATTAAAATGCGTTAAGCGGGTAGTTATATAACCTATTTATTTAAAGCCATATTTTCTGTTCTTTCTTTACGAACCCTTATGTATGAGTTTGTATGATGCAGTCGCTGATTATTTATGGAGCTATTAAATCGAGAAAACTCCCCGACCCCTCAGTTCATCAAAAATATTTGATCACCTTTTAAAATTTGAAACGCTCAGTTTAGGTCTAACTCTCTTTGGCTTCATTTCCAAACGGTTTAAAAACCACTATCAGTTGCGGCAAAAGCGTCAGAGAGGCTATTAAGGCAATCAACATTGCCAATCCTGTTAACAGGCCAAAATAAATAGTTGGAATAAAATTGGACAAAACCAGAATTGAAAAACCGATGATGATTGTCACCGACGTATAAAACATTGCATGGCCGATGCTTCCATGACACCGATGCATGGTCATAATATAATCCCGGTCGATTTGAAACTCATCTATAAATCTGTGTATATAGTGAATCGTGTCATCTACAGCAATTCCGACACTAATTGACGCTATGGTAATTGTCATCATATCCAGGGGAAGATTCAACCAGCCCATGACGCCAAGGACAACTCCAATGGAAAGCAAATTGGGGGAAATGGCGATCAAGGCAATTTTCAACGACCTGAAAAGGATCAAAAACATGCTCATCAGTGCCAGTATTACAACGCCCAGTGTCAGGATCTGGGACCTGAAGAGACTCTGGAGCATATTGTTGTATAAAACCAGCATTCCGGATAAATGAACATGTTCTTTTTTTAAACCCACCTTGTTTACCAGATCATGCCGGATCTTTTTAAGCAGTTCGTTCCGTCTTAAAGATTTTTCAGAGTCTCTGACACGGATTGATAAACGAGCCTGATTATTCTCAACAGATACGTAAGGTTTTATCACCATAGTTCTGAATTTTTCCGGCAGCTCAGTATATAGCAAGGCCAGTTGAAAATTATCGAGGGGCTTGTCGTTGTTTAATTTTTCAGCCACCTTCATCATTGTTCCCAGAGACAGAATCTTACCGGTTTCAGGCAGACTTTCAAGATAATTATGTATAGCGACAACCCGGGCCATCTTGGCAGAAGTAAACCAGTATTTATTTTTGCTTTCCGCTTCATCAAATTCATCAAACTCGTCAAATTCATCACCATCTTCCGTTGCGGTTTCAGATTCCCCAGCAGGTACTGATTCTGCAATCTTTTCAAAATCAACAATCACATCCAGTGGCGTGGTGCCGCCCAGATTCTGATCAATAACTTTCATGCCCTGATAGATCTCGGTTGTATGCTTAAAATAATCGATAAAACTGTTTTCAACCGTCAGCCTTGATATTCCAATTGCGCTGAGTATAAAAGCGATACAGCTTATTATGAGTATAAATGTGCCGTGTGCCTGGGTGAACCCGGCTAAAAACGATGTCAGTGAAAAGTGCGATTTTTTTCCGGGACGCAGAGGTTGTTTTCTAGTCAGCATCAACACGGATGGAAACAGGAGGAATGCCATTACCAGGGATATCATAATCCCGGCGCTCATCATCCAGCCAAATGTTATCACCGGCAGGATATCGCAGAGCAGCAGCGAACCGAACCCCGCTATTGTTGTCAGCGCGGCATACAGGCATGGCTTCATCTTCAAACGAACCGTATCAAGAATAAGTTCCCGATGCCCGGTCTCCGGATTTTTCAAACTGAGTTCGCGAAATCTCACAATCAGGTGAATCATTATGGCCATAGTGATAATAAGCTGTAAAGATACAAAATTAGAAGATATGACCGTAACCTCCCAGTCAAACAATCCCAGAAGTCCCATCATGGAAATTGCGGAAAAAGCACAGCAAAGTATCGGCAAAAAGATCCAGCGTACTTTTCTGAAAATAATACCTAACGTGAGGATTAGAAAAAACAGCACCCCAAGGCCGAACACTTTCAGGTCGTTTTTGATAAAGCTGATCAAATCGTCCGCGATCATGTTGACGCCTCCGAGAAAGAGTTGGGCATCCTGACGAAACTTGTCCATAATCGCACGGATTTCAGCGATATCCTGATGCCGGATTTTCCTTATCTTGTCCCGGTGCTTTTTAAATTGCTCGGTGACTTTTCTGAATTCAGCAACTTCCGCAGCAGTAAGGGAGCCGTCAGCTTTTTTTCCCTGAAAACCATTGCGACGGGCAAGTAGGTCCCGGTAAATATCATCGATTGGAAAGTATATAAGAAGTGCGGTGGTTTTAAGATCCGGACTGACCAGAAGGTTTTGATAAAGAGGACTGTTTTTAAACTCGATTTTTGCCAGTTTTTTGTCAACAGTTTGGGATTCCAGTGTCTGGATATTGGCGGCCAGTTCTTTAATCGGCACCGGCGGGCTTTCCAGCAGAGGGACGTCAAGTATTGAAACCACTGAAGACACCCTTTCCATCCCCTTTAATTCATCACGCAACCGGGCCAGGTTTGACAGTGCCTTGTCTGAAAACAGATCGCCTTCAGGGGCATAGGTCATCACCAGATAATCTTGCAGACCATATCGTGAATCGATAAGCCGCGAATAACGCAGATCTTTGTCATTTTGGAGAACCAGAGTTTCTGCTGATGCGTCAAGTTTGAAGTCTTTTGCCTTATAACCCAGGAAAGAGACCACCGCCAAAATGAAGATAATGACGAGTCCGGGCCGCTTTAATATGACCTTATCGAAAAAACGCACGGTCAGAGAGTGAAGTGTCGTCATATTGATCGCTTACAGCAAGATACGAATTTCCGTTTATTTATTTTCCGTTTTTTCCAATTTGATTAAAAGCTCGTCAATAGTGCCTTTGCTGAGGACTTGGTCAAACTGAGACCGGTAGGTGGAAATAATACTGACACCCTGGATCTCTATATCATAAATCAACCAGCCGTGCTTTGATTTATGAAATTTGTAGAGCATGGATATGCTGTTGTTTTTAGAGATCAGTTCGGTCTGAATCTTAATTTTTCTTTTTTCCTGAACAGGGGTTTTAAAAACCACTTTTTCATCGGTATAAAGCACCAGATTGTCGAGATACGACTCCTTCAAGCGTTTGGTAAAAAGCTCGGTAAACTTCTGTCTCTCTTCTTGGACCAGGCCGGGCCAGTATTTTCTTCCCAGAGAGAGTTTGGCCATTAGTGTAAAATTAAAAATAGGTGTTACGATTTCGACAACTTGTTTGTTTTTTTCCTGCTGATCAAGATCTTTTTTCTGCAAAACAGCAATTGCTGACTCAATCCTGTTTTCTAATAATTCTTTTGCGACATCTTTATCATCTGCACCGACGGTTTGGGCCATCATCAGCAAAATAAAAAAAGAATGCAAAAAGCTTTTCATAATCAATTCCTTTTCGCTATTTTGTATAGAAGTCTCAGTATTTCTATGCTCCGGGGAATTAATTTACAATGGCAATTCTTATCAAATACCGGTTATCCGTGTCAAACTCTAAACAGCCCAAGGTACAAATCAAGATTGTTGGTTATTGAAACACCACCACTAGAATGATTAGCCCGCATATTCCCACGGCAAACAAAGACTCATTCACAGAATCTTTTTCCGAAATCATATTATCCGTTCCTCAACTAAAACTCTATCCTGCAATTCACGGCTAATCACAATACCATACAATTTCGATAGATTTGCACGAACTATGCCATGACGATCAAGAACAGAAAATGCAAAATTTATTTAATAATTCTGATTGATTGAAAAAATTCCGGAATGGAAGAAACCACGTAAGTTTAAGGAGAAAATCTTTAGATGTCAGAATTTTGACAGAGACGGTGGTCAGGCCTTGACACTGGACATGGATATCCTCTCTCAAAGCCTGACTTGAGACCTTTGGAAATGAAATCACCGCCTGTATTTACCCATTAGCTGTGCCTGTCCGATTATGTGATTTTCCATTGTTCTATTCCCTATCTTTTTCATGGTGGATGTCATGGTTGACGGTCTCGTAAAAAGTCAGATTTTGATGGTAAAGTAAAAAGCTCCAAATTCAAGGCGCGCAAATTCTGAGGAATGAGACGTACATATAGTACGTCGCAGTGACCAAGAATGCAGCGCAACGCAGAAGTTGGACTTTTTACGAAGCCATCACGGTTGTTCTAACTGACTTATATCTGTTGTAGATTTGACAAAAAATCAAGTATTACTATAAGGAAATACCCAAAATGTATTTATTTATTGAAAAATCCGTGTAAGCATTTGGCAATTGCAGTATTCGTATAACTTTCTAATAATATGTTAAATTTATACGATCATGTTAAGATTGTATTGACTTTTTGTAATAAATATGATTCATTTTATTTTCTAAATTTATAAACATAACTGCTAACTCTTTGCTGATCAAGAGGCCCGAATAATGTCACGCTTATCCAAAGCAATCATTATATGTTTGCTTTTTGGTATTCTGGGGGTAATAGCAAGCCTCGTCCCTATGGGTCTTGATCTGGAGGAAAATATCGGCCTGGGTTTATTGTTCAGGCTGAGGGGCGTAAGAAAACCGCCTTCAGATGTCATTATAGTATCCTTGGACAAAGTCTCTGCCTATAATTTCAAACTGCCTGTCGATCCCGAAAAATGGCCCCGCTCTTTTCATGCCAGCCTCACTGAATATCTGACCAAACAAGGCGCCGCTGTTATTATTTTTGACATGATGTTTAAGGAGCCAGGCTCCGTAGAGCATGACAATTTGTTTGCTCGAGCAATAAGTAATTCCGGTAATGTTGTGCTATGCGTGTGCCTTGAAAAAGAAACGTTCACTTTAACCAATAAGGAGGGGAGACATACGGGTAAATTAATTATCGAGAGACTTGTCCCACCGATTCCTTCCCTTGAACGATCTGCTCTTGCTATAGCACCTTTTCCCTTGCCCAAAGTCCCTGTCAAGCTAAGCCAGTATTGGACTTTCAAGACTGAGTCCGGAGATGCGCCGACCTTGCCGGTCGTGGTGTTCCAGATCTTCGTGTCTAAGGTATATGAAGAATTTATCCAATTGCTGGAGAAGGTCAGTCCATCTCAAACGGTGAAACTGCTTCATGATAGGGATGCCATTATTAGGAATAGATGGGTTGAAGAGAGTATGCTGATTCTGAGAAATCTTTTTAAAGAAAATCCATTGATTGGAAAGAAAATGATAGAGGAGATTCAGAATTCAAAAGCTTTTGATGTAAATAAGAAGCGGATCCTTAAATCACTTATAAAAATATATCAAGGCCCTGAAGACCGCTACCTGAATTTTTATGGTCCTTCCGGGACGATTGAGACGGTTTCCTACCATCAATTGCTGCAATACCATGAAGAATCGGTTGTCGACCAAGGGCAACTTGATTTGAGAGGCAAAGCCGTGTTTGTTGGGCTTTCAGAGAACTTACGCCTCGAACAAAAAGACGGCTTTTATACCGTTTTTTCTCAACCTAATGGTATGGATATCAGCGGCGTTGAAATTGCGGCAAGTGCTTTTGCAAACCTGTTAGAGGACAAGCCGGTTCAGCCGCTCGTTTTTCCTTCACATCATGCCACAATTTTTCTCTGGGGAGTTTTGCTGGGCATCCTGTGTTTTTTTATCCAGCCATTGATCGCCGCTCTAAGTGTTATCAGCCTAAGCGCACTTTATATAGGTTTTGCTCTGTATCAATTCAACAATACCGGCAGTTGGTACCCGCTTGTTGTACCTCTATTTTTTCAGGCGCCTATAGCCTACTTTGGCATTATCCTGTGGAAGTTTTTCGAAACGAGTAAAGAGCGTCAGAACATCCGGAAGGCTTTTGAATACCACCTGCCTGAAAAAATAGTGGACCAGCTAGCCAAAAATCTGGGAGATATAAAAACAAATGTCGAAACAGTCTTTGGGACTTGTTTATTTTCAGATGCAGAACAATATACTTCCCTGTCAGAAAATATGGATCTCAAAAAACTTACCAGCTTCATGAATAAATACTATGAAACTATTTTCCAACCGGTCAGGCAATATGAAGGTTTAGTGTCGGACATCAAAGGAGATTCCATGTTATCGATTTGGGCAACTGCACGCCCTGATGCTGCTCTCAGAAAAAAAGCATGCCTCGCGGCCCTGGATATTTCCAATGCCGTGCAAAAATTCAAAGAAAAATCCGACACTTTCCATCTTCCGACCCGCATGGGTTTGCATTCCGGATACATATCGCTTGGCAGTGTAGGCGCTATCGATCATTATGAATATCGTCCCATCGGAGATATCGTCAATACGGCTTCAAGAATTGAGGAATTGAATAAATACCTTGGCACATGGATATTGGCATCTGAAGAAGTGCTTGTTCAGATTGACGGTTTTCTGACAAGAAAGCTTGGAGAATTTATTTTTGTTGGGAAATCAAAACCGGTTACTGTTCATGAATTAATATCTCGAACAGAAGAATCCAGCGAGCAACAGAGAAACCTTTGTGCAATTTTTACGGAAGGATTGAATGCGTATTATCAACAATCCTGGAAAGAAGCAATCAAAGCGTTTCATGAGTCCGCGAAAATCTATGAGCAAGATGGACCTTCGATTTTTTATTTGAATTTGTGTGAGAAGTACAGAGCAAACCCGCCTGTCGAAATGTGGGAGGGATGTGTTCGCCTCAGAAACAAATTAGAACTTGTTTTGTAATCAGTCACTTCAATTACATCTTATAAAAGGAGGTAGGAAGGTCATGATACCCATTAAATTCCGTATCTTAATTTCGGCATTACTTATTGGCATTCTTGCAGG
>JAYEFV010000180.1:0-3113 GCA_034658755.1 Thermodesulfobacteriota bacterium
TGTTATCGCTGTTAGCCAGGAGGAGGCGGGCAAAAAATGGGTGCTTCGTACAACTATTGATACGGTTTCATTTAATAATATTGTAAAAAGTATCCGCATCGGTAAGACCGGAGAGGCCTATATCCTCAATGCAAACGGCTTACTTCAGACAGAACCGCGTTCCGGCGGAAAACTCATGGGTAAAACTCTGAACAGCATCAACTATCCGTCATCCGATATCGGTATCGAAACCTTTATTAAAAAGGATATAAAAGGGGAAAAATATCTATACACAACCACCTGGCTTCAGAATAAAAAATGGCTGCTGGTGGTCAAGCAGGAGAAAGCAGATGCATTCAAAGCACTTACTTCGGCCGCTTACCTGATCATTCTCATCATGGTTGTCGGCGTGTCGGCTATTTCTGCCCTTGCCTTTTACCTCACGAACCGTATTGTCGGGCGCATGGAAAAAATGGATGTTGAAAAGGACCGTTTAAACCAGCAGCTCATCGGAGCGAGCCGGCTTGCAGAGCTGGGCGAAATGTCGGCCGGTTTTGCTCATGAGATTAACAATCCCCTTCAGATCATCAAAAGTGAGCAATCCCTGATCGAAATGACCCTGGAGGACATGAAAGAAGCAGGCCATCTAAAGGAATCGGAATCTCTGGCAGAACTTGAGGATTCCATGGATCAGATCAAACTTCAGATTTCCCGTTGTGCCGAGATCACCCAGGCGATTTTAAAATTCGGCCGGCAGGACGAGCCTAAACCTCAAATTATATACCTGACAAATTTTATTCCGGAAATCACCAGTATGGTGGCTCAAAAGGCTACTGTGCACGGAATTTCAATCGAGCAGGATATTGCCGAAAATACTTATCCCATACACGGAGATCCCACCCAATTGCAGCAAGTTTTGGTGAATCTTTTTAACAATGCAATAGATGCAATCCTCGATCGTCATGGAACTTCAGGCGGCAAACTGATTATCAAAGCCGGGCCAAGACAAGACAACAGTGTCGAAATTGTGGTCAAAGACAATGGTGGGGGGATCAGTCCTGAAGATTTGGATAGAATTTTTTCACCGTTTTTTACAACCAAAGCGATTGGAAAAGGAACCGGATTGGGTCTTTCCATATGCTACGGCATCATCGATAATATGCGCGGCAGTATGGAGGCCAGCAGTGAAGTCGGTGTGGGCACGACCTTCACCATTCTGCTGCCGGCCGCAGTTTAAATCAAGTTATACAATCGCTTCGCGATTCTATATAACGCGGCTTCGCCGCTCTAAAAAAAAGGAAATGCCTATAATATTGACGAATTCGTAAAAAGTCCCAAAACCGTCATGCCGGACTTGATCCGGCATCCAGAAGTAATTGAATTTACTGGATTCCGGCTTGGCCGTCATCCCGGACCCCGATCCGGGACGGAATGACGACAAAAGTAAATTCCTGACTTTTTACGAGGCCGTCAATATTAAATTAGTCTAAATAGTTCCTTAACGGGGAGTAAATTATGGAAAAAATGAGGATGATGCTGGTGGATGATGAGGTAAGATTTTTGTCAACCACCAAAAAATTGCTTGCTAAAAAAGGTTATGATGTTGTGACAGCCTCAAGCGGGGCTGAGGCCCTGGAAATAATCAGGGCTAAAAACATCAATGTGGTTATTCTCGATGTTAAAATGCCGGGCATGGATGGGAATGCTACTTTAAAGGAAATTAAAAGATTATTTCCATTGACCGAAGTTATCATGCTGACAGGACATGCCACCATGGAGTCCGCGGTAGACGGCTTAAAATCAGGGGCTAGCGATTATTTAGTAAAACCTGCGGATCTCGATGAAATTATTAACAAAGCAGAGGAAGCCTTTGAAAAAGTACAGAGGCTGGAAGAAAAAATTCGTGTGGCCCAGATGCGAAAGCTAATGAAATCACCGCGTGAAATTATCCGGGAGTCATAAAATTAAAAGATGAACGTCCAACATCGAACGTCCAACATCGAACGTCCAACATCGAATGATGAATGGGAAAAGATGAAGAACCAGAATAATTAATTAAGATTTTTGTGACGAGTATCAAAACGGCCTCCGGCCCCGCTTCCAGCCCGTAAGGCTTACAGGCCGGAGGGTAGGGGCCTACGCCCCGGAGGGCTGAAAAAAAAAGAAATAGTCATTCAAGGTTCGACATCGGATTTTTGAAAACAAATGGAAATAAATTGCGGAGCGGAGCGACATCATTATTCGATGTTCAACGTTGATGAATTCGTAAAAAGTCCCAACACCGTCATGCCGGACTTGATCCGGCATCCAGAACTTATTGAAATTACTGGATTCCGGCTTTCGCCGGAATGACAAATATGGGGCAAAACGGACTTTTTACGAGACCGTCAACGTTGCACGTTCGATGTTCAATGTTCAGTCTGTTCGATGTTCGTTTTTTTTCAGTCCTTCCGGCGCAAAAAATAACTTAGCGCATATGGGGGTCGGTCCTTGACGTGGAACGTCAAGGGCCGGCCTGTTTGTATGGTAACCAAAAACTGCATCTATCCTCTTATCACCTTTTCTATTTCAAAAAACAAATCCTGCTCCCGGATAATGCCCACAACCGCTCCTTTGCTCATAACAACCAGTCGCCTTTCTTTTTTATCCACCATCATATGGGCTGCTTCCATGAGATTGGCATCGGCATCAATATTAGACGGCACGGGAGACATGACATCTTTGATTTTTTTGACGGCCAGTTGCTTGACCTCACGGTTGAACATGCCGCTCCAGAACATGGTCGAATACTGCATACTGTCCGCCATGGAAGGCTTGGGGGCGGACAGGTAAGCAGGCATGATTACAGAGAGAAAGTCTGTAATGGCAACAATCCCTTTTACTTCACCGCTCTCATCAAACACCAGCACAGAGCGATGGCCGGTTTCCATAAGACGGCTGGTGGATACCTTAGCGGAAAAAGACGCTTTTAATTTTTCAATGGCGTCATGAACGGTATTTTCCTCGGTCAACGTGGTATAATATTCAAGTGGAATCATGACCTCTGCAACCGTCTTTTCTGCGGGGACAGGAACATCACCGATTGTGGTTTGACGAAAGGCATCGGTTATCTTGCTCGCGAGAAGGTCAATATC
>JAYEFV010000180.1:3123-14728 GCA_034658755.1 Thermodesulfobacteriota bacterium
CGGTTTTGAAAGATAGTCAAATGCCCCCGTAGCCAGGGCCTCTTTGGCAGAAGGCATGGCGCCATGACCGGTAAGCATGATTACCGGAAGGTCGGGTTTGAGCTTCTTGATCTGCCTTAAAGCCTCGTGGCCGTCAATACCCGGCATTCTGATGTCCAGTATAACCACGTCCGGGTTCTCTTTGATCTTATCAATGGCTTCCTCGCCACTTTCGGCAACAATCGTGTCAAATCCTTTTTTGTCCAAAATCTTTTTGGTTGTAGCACGGAATTGCTCCTCGTCATCAACCATTAGCAACTTTATTTTTTCTTTCATATTTTGTACCTCCACCTATTAAAACGAGGTTATTATTGATTTTAAAAAAACCATAACCGGTTGAAGCGACCATATGAATAACAACATCACAACAAAGGTTATCACAACAGATACAAGGGCGTAAGCCCATTTGAGACCGCATGCCCTGGCCAGGCCGGCCCCGATGAGAAAGAACCTCCACGGTTCGGTCATATATCCAAAGAACGGTATCCAGGACGCAAGCTGTGTTATGCCGGCATAGGCGTTTATCCGAAACAGCGTTTCGTAACTTCGCCTCCCGAAGAACATCCCCACCACAATATGGAGGACAAATGCCGTAAAAAAGGGCATTGCCATACTGTTGGCAAAGAATATCAAGGTTAAAAGCCATGTTCTGCCGGCAAGATAGGTGCTGCTGCCGATAGTAAACACGATGCTGCACAGAACAAGGAACAGGACAGGGGGGCGAAAACCTCCGGATGCCGGCATACCCTCAAAAAAGACCCGTGGGTGAGTCAAAAGATGGGTCATGACCCGGAAAAAGCTGATAAACATATGTTCCGGATCCAGCTCATACTCAATATCTTGCCTGCAATCCTTTGAAGTATCGCTCATAATTCCTTCACTCACTTCCTTGTGCTCCCACTTTGCCTTTGTCCTTTTTTATCTCAGCAGTCATCCTTGCACCCATGGCAAGGGACCTTGCCCCCACTATGAGCAACAAAATCGAGGTTAGAACGCCTACGAGACGGTCCTCGACCAGCGCATTGATCAGGAAATAGATCCCAACGGTCATCAAGATCGATCCCACCGTAAACTTCCACGCCCTTGCCCTCAACTTTCTCTCAAGGAACCAGAGCACAAAAATAAGGGCAAGGAAAATCGGGATGTAACCCGTGAGTGCAGCCCGGTAGGCATCTATTATCTCCTGCATGGCCCTGCTTTACCTCTTTTTGTTTAGTAAGTTTTCTACCATAGTGTCCCAAGTTTGTAATACACCCCCAGGGCCAGCATGGCAATGGTTAAATAAAAGAATATGGTACGCTCGGTCATCTTGTCAAACCGTGTGATCCATTTTGCCTGTTTGAAGTTGATATCCTCTTTCATTTTTTAAAACTCCTCCGTATTGTTTAACTTGATAGTATAGGAATTTCCTTTTTTTAGAGCGGCGAAGCCGTGTTATATAGACTCGCGAAGCGATTGTATAACTTGTTTCAGAATCCCGCAAGTCCGGAGAACCCCCTGAAATTCCAGTAAAATGCGACGATTGCAATAATTATGATATTAGCAATAAACCACATGGGTATGCCGACCCGCAGATAGTCCTTTGGCTCCAGGTACCCGCTGGCATAGACAATCGCGTTAGGAGGCGTGCCGATAATGAGTAAATATGCAAAGGATGAAGCCATTGCCGTACTCATGGTAATAAAAGGGAGAAAACTGGTCCCCGGATGAACAATGCCCGCCATGTTGAGCGAAATCGGTCCCACCGCCGCAGCCGCAGGCCCGTCTGCCATCAAGTTGGTGAGACATGCAGTAAGACCGTTATTTACCAGCATGAGCGGAACACCATGGTCCATGCCTAACGGGGCCAGAGCGTCAATAATGGTTCGCGCCAGCCAGTATGCAGCGCCCGTGCTGTCCAGGGAGCGGCCAAAGATGATGGCCCCGGCGTAGAGCCAGACCACGCCCCAGTCCACTTTTTCATGGTAGTCCCTCCAGGTGCAAACGCCGGTCAACAGATAGGCCACCGCTCCTGCAACGGCGATGACCCCGATGCCGCACCGGACAGGGTACCATCCAAGGTTAAAGAAAATCTTTTCAGTAAACCAGCCCCATAGCATGATCAGAAATATGATTACGGCTGCGATCTGATGTTTGTTCCAGCCTCCCATCTTGCCTATCTCGGTCCTGAGCATGTTCATGGCCGGGGTAAGGTCCGTGATTTTTGGTTTGAACCGCACAATCACCGCAAACCAGGTGACCGGTATCATGACAATGACGAAGGGAAAGCAATAGGTAACCCACTGGAAGTAGCCCAGGTCAAAGCCGAACATGTCGTCCAGGTAGGTCATCATAATCACGTTTCTGGCGCCGCCTGACGGGGCGCCGGAGCCCCCGATGTTACACGCCATGGCAATGCCGATCATGAGCATTTTGGCGAGTTCGGGATCAGACGGCGTTTCCTCGGTTAAGGAGTTCTGGTAGAGCAGGATCCCGATGGGCAGAAACATGGCGGCCAGAGCATGGTCAGATATAAAGGACGCACAGGGCGAGATAATAATGAACATAATTAATAGGATCCACCTGATGTGCGGCACCGCCAGTTTGTTAAACATCATAAGGCAAATGCGCTTGTCCACACCGGTTCTCACAAAGGCGGCGGCAAACATGAGACTCCCCATGATAAACCAGCACGCGTCAGACCAGTAGAGCATGGCCACCTGCTTGCGGGACACGACCCCGCCAAACATAAGGATAAGCCCGATGCAGAAGGCGACACACGGTAGGGGAATACACTCGGTCAAAAAGCACAAGACAACAAACACCATCATGGCAATGGCAACTTTGATGTGCTTTGTCCCGGTGTCGGCAGCCTTCTTGTCGCTGCCGGTAAGATCCTCGTATTTTAGTTTCTCATTGCGCACTGTGCGCGCCTCGGTCATCAACTCTCTGTATCTTTTCACAGAGATCGTTTCCACATAGGCATGCGCGAGTTTAAGGTTCGCAGGATCCGCGTAGATCTTATATTTCTTGCACCATTTTTTATTCCGCTTCATGAACCGCTCTTTGTCGAGAGCGCCCATGCGCATGTTGCGCTCCATCATCTGTGTGGTCAAAATCTGCCACTGGTTCAGATCCGATCCCTTTTGCTGAAACAGCTCTTTGGCAAGATACGCCTTGACAAACTTGGGGCCCACCTTGTACTCCGTGCCCACGTCCCTCATACTGCTTGGAGCCGGTAAAATACAAATGACGATAAAAAGGATCACCGGAATAATAAATATCTTCCAGTTTACAAACTTGTCATAACCGGTGAGAAATTTCCTCGACTTCTTTGTCGGATATCCGGTTTCATCATATTCAATTTTTTTTACTCCTTCTACCATAATTTCACCTCGCATCGTTAGTGTGGTAATTATTGACTGATGTTACCTCCGCGTTCCTTTTTTGGAAATTGTTTTTAAATCTGTTCCTTTCCGGACCTCGAATTGGACCTTGAAAAGATCAGATCATTTTTCGTGATTCAGAGATAATATTTGCCAACTTCGTGTATTCACCCCCTTTTTGTCACCCTTAGGCGCTTTAGATCATTTCAAACCTGACTTTATTTAGTATAATTAGAATTTGATCTTGATTCCTGCCGCTAATTTATATATGTCATCGCTGTCATAATTATCGCTGGCAGCAAGATGGTCAGCTCCGTCGCCGGCGATTAGATAAGCGGCATCTATTTTCAAATCCACATGCTTATTTAGGGTGTAGGTGTACCACAGGTCAAACTCGTAGCCAAGATCATCATCCGATTCATTCTCTTTTATCTCGAGATCTTCTGCGGTCATAAGATACCGTACCGCAGTCCTGAGGTAGTTTTTCGTATCAATCTGGTATTCACCCTGGATGGCATAGTTGATCAGTCCTTTATCCATGATATACGGCGCATCCGTGATGTACCTGTCACAGTCGGCCATAATGGAATCCTTAAAAAAGATTGTGCCGATTTTTACATCCACATCGATGGCGTCAAAATTTTCTGCATCACTGTCATTGGGATCGTCGTCACCGCTGACATAGAGAATGTTGCCGGAGATCTTGAAATTGTCGGTTACCTTGAATCCAACGGTCAGGTTTCCCAACCAGGCGGATCGGTCAAGGTCATCAATGGCAGAATCGTCGAAATCAATATCTCCCCCCTGATAAATGAAGTCAAAATTGCCGAAAAGTGGGCCCTGGTTGTACTTGCCGGTTAAACCGAGGTAATAGTATTCGCCATCGTACCAATCACCATCACCAACGCTTGTCTTTTCTTTATCTAGGTCGGTATAAATACCGAAAAATCCCATCGTAGTGCTTTTAGTCAGTTTGTTGTCAGTCTTAATTACAAAGTAGTCATTGTCTCCTTCAATGTTGGATGTTGAATTTTTGTCTTCACCACGGTACCAGCCCGCCATTGTTTTCCAACCGCCGAAAGTACTATGGTAGGTGAGACCCGCAGCGGTCTCAGTCCATACCCAGTGATTGATCTTGGTGGGCTGGAGGCCGGCCCGGACTTTCCCGCCGATAACCGGCATGACCACTTCAGCATAGGCAAAACGGGTCTCCTGGTTAATTCCGTCGCCGGAAAGGCCGAATTTTTTATCTGCATCGGTGTCGCCCCAGTTAATGGTTCCCACTTCCAGACCGTAAACAATCTTGGCCAATCCGTCATCGGTTGCCCCTTCAAAGCGAAGCCTTGCCTTGGTGAGGCCGAAGATGGCATTGTCGTTGTCACTCATGACATCATACATTCCACTTTTCATGCCTTTGTCATTAAGATCGCCTTTATAACTGAAAAAATCCGTTTTACCACTTTTTTGAGGCTTAGCCATAGCGCCATAGTTGTCGGTGGAGCCAACCGTCTGCCACATTTTGCCATGGAAATCAAAGCTGAATGCGTATGACGTTCCCGCAAGCGCCAAAAATAAAATTGCCGCCAACATAAGATTAAAACAACCTTTTTTCATTTATTCCCCCCATTGTTTTCCTGATTTTTACAAAAATTTAATTTAATAGTTCACCCATCCCCTGTTACAAAAAAATTTAGTCTTTTCAAAATATTAGTTACCGTTCACGGTTCATATCTTTGAGATGAACCCCTGAACCCCATAAGCGCCAAGTTGTTTTGTAAACATTCACAGGTTACATTTTAAAAGATGAACATCCAACATCGAACGTCCAACGTTGAACATCGAATAATGATGTCGCTCCGCTCCGCAATTTAATTTCATTTGTTTTTAAAAATACGATGTCAAACCTTGAATGACTATTTCTTTTTCTTTTCAGCCCTCCGGGGCGTAGGCCCTTACGGGCCGGAGGCCGTTTTGATACTTGTAACGAAAATCTTAATTAATTCTTCTGTTTCTTCATCTTTTTCCATTCAACATTCGATGTTGGACGTTCGATGTTCGATGTTCATTTTTTTTTCAGTCCTTCCTGCGCAAAAAATAACTTAGCGCTTATGCCTCTGAACCCTTCTACCTTACCACCAAAACCGAACAGGGGGCGTGAGCCACCACGCGTCCTGCCACACTGCCAATCAGGAATTTGTCGCTTCCGGTGATGCCACAATGACCGACAACAATGAGGTTTGTCTTTAATTCGCAGGCCAGGTTCACAATATTTTCCGCCGGAGATGTTCCAACCTCAACCCGTGTTTCAACCCTGATGCCCGCATTTTCAGCCAGTTCGGTTGCCTTCCGAATTGCCCTCAACGCCTGATCTTTGAGTTTTTCTCCATAGCTCATTGGAATTTCTTCTATATCCGGCAATTCCAGGGCAACAGACATGACGATCATCTCTTCCCCTTTCAGTCTGGCCATCTCGATTCCCATCTCGACCGCTTTTAATGAATACTCAGAATTGTCTACGGCTACCAGTACCCCCATCCCGTCCCCCTGTTTTACTCTGTCTAATCTTGCAACATACACGCTTCGCAGTTTGTTTATAGTGTACAAAGCAACATACGTGCCATTTAAATAACTTGACCTACCTCGCAATATATAATACAAGAACCATTGGAAAAGGAGCTGCTTTGCGAGAAAACAGATTGCTTCGCTGCTGCTGACTACTAAACTTGATAGTCTCTTAAAAGTCCCAAAACTGTCATGCCGGACTTGATCCGGCATCCAGAACTAATTGAATTTACTGGATTCCGGCTTGGCCGTCATCCCGGACACCGATCCGGGACGGAATGACAAATATGGGGCAAAACGGACTTTTTACGAAGCTATTAACCTTGTAATCATAAGGAATTAGGCTATGGCCTCCTTCAACAGGCATTTCAGCCCGTTCAATATATTGCGGCTGGCCCGGGGTTTTAAAAATTGGCGGCTGCAAACAAAGCTTTTGGTATCACTGATCCCACCTGTATTCCTTATTCTGGCCCTTACCGGCTTTGCAACTATCTGGTATTCAAACAATTATCTTAATGAGGCACTGAAAAGGACAGTTCGGCTTCAAACCAACGCCCTATCTCACGAAATCGAGATCTTCTTAGAAAAATGTAGACAAGACCTCTTAATTTTTGCACAACGGCCTGTTGCGAGATTAGAACTCGCTGATTTCGCTAAATCTCGCAACAATATTGGCGGGATTCAGTACAAAGAAATCGGTTATTTCGCAAAAAGCGGCCAGGAACCTATCTTTCTCGTTCAAAGGGGAGGCAATCTAATAACCTGTCAAGATATGTCATTGCTTCAACCCCTTTTCATGCTACTTTTTGATAGGATCAAGGACTTGAAAAAAGGAGATGTATGGATTTCAGATATTGTGGAGGGTGTCTATCCATTGGAGCAAGATGTGGCCCGCAATGGGGAAGACAGATCTACCAGGGTCATTCGCCTGGTAACCGGACATTTTGGTAAAGACAATTCCCTTGATGGAATATTTCTGTTGTCAATAGACCTTTATCAGATTCGAAATATCCTTTCTCTTTTCAACTCTCCTGATTCGCCCATCCTCTCCTATACAAGAAGCATGGAACCCAGATTCAACTATCTCTTTGACAAAAACGGCTGGATCCTCTTCGAGTCTGAAGATATTGGAATCCAAGACGAAAAACTTTCCACCAACAAAGCACAGCTTGATCTCTCGGGTACCACGGGAAGGCCTGGCCTGGAATACGCTTTCATGCCTGGTTCCACTTGTCACATGTATTGGCAGATGGTTGAAGATGTAAGGCATGGAAAATCCGGCCTGACGATTATGACCGACAAGAAGGCCCGCCCCAACTCAATGACAAAACAATACTTTCTTGCATATGCCCCGGTCTATTTCAATGCGAGCGGAAAGCAAGATCCGTCCGTTTACTGCGGCGTTGCTTTTGTGGACAGAACCCAACTTGCCCTGTGGGCCGGATACGGTCATTTAAGAGTTATGCTTGCCATAACCATTTTGAGCATCTTAATTATCTCGTTCATAATTTTCGGCATGAGCAGGGTGATTACAAGACCAATTTTCAATCTGGCCAAAGCAGTAAACAAAATTACAAGAACCGGAAACTTGTGCCAAATTACCCTCCCAGACCATGACAACGAGACCAGCGGCTTGAAAAACGCCGTCAATCAAATGATTATAACATTGAAAAAGCAGTTGGAGGAAATCCGCATCAAGGACGATCAACTGGAACTGGAAAGTAAGAGAAAAACGGCGCGGTTGGAAGCACAGATGCATGCCCTTACGGAACGCCTTAAGTCCCATACGATAGACGAGATAGTAGGGATTGGCCCGAAAATGGATGCCTTGAAATCGGAGATTATCAAGGCTGCCTGTGTGGATGCCGATGTACTCATTGTGGGAGAAACAGGAACCGGAAAACAACTCACTGCTGAGGCGATCCACAAGCACAGCAGTCGCTCGCAACAGCCTTTTATTTCAATAAATTGTGGCGCTCTTGATGAGAATCTTCTCCTGGATACCCTTTTTGGACACATCAAAGGCGCTTTCACGGAAGCAAGGACCAGGCGAAAGGGTGCATTCATGGCCGCACATGGCGGCACCCTCTTTCTGGATGAAATCGGCTCTGCTTCACCCAAGGTTCAGCAGGCCCTGTTGAGATGCCTTTCCCTGCGAAAGGTCAGACCGCTTGGGAGTGACGATGAGATCGATGTGGACGTCCGGCTGATCACGGCAACCAATGTAAATCCGGGCACGTTGATCGGAAAAGGTCTCCTCAGGGAAGACCTTTATTACCGCCTGGAAGTCTTGACCGTCCGCACCCCCTCCCTGAGAAACCATAAGGAGAATATCCCGGTTTTGGTCGGTTATTTCTTGAAACAGGCAGGCCGCCTCATGAATAAGGAAGACGTGGGTATTACCAAGGGAGCCCTGGAAAAGATGAATAGTTATTACTGGCCCGGGAATGTGCGTGAACTCATGAATTGCGTAACCCGTTCCGTGGCCATGGTGGAAGAAAAACTGATACAGGCAGAAGACATTACCCTGGGAGGAGAAAGACCGGTTCGCCTTGCCAATATGACCAGGATGAAAATTGAAGATGATGAATCGATCAGGCAGCCCGTGTCACAGCCACGTGTTGTGCCTATACGCCACACTGAGGACCTTCCTCCCGGGCTCAATGCCAGGCAGAAAAAGACCTTTCCCATCATCTTGCAAAAGCAAGAAATCACCCGTTCAGACTACCAGTATATCGTCGGTAATAATCTTCCCTCTCGCACTGCGCTTTATGACCTGAGCGATCTGGTGAAAAGGGGAATCCTCGAAAAGACCGGTCGGGGACCGGCCACACGCTATTACGTGGCTAAGCGGTCAGATATTACCCGATAAGCGCCTTTACTGTTTTATTTTTTTACAATGTGTAAATAATTCTGACCTAAGGTGAGCGATTTATAAAATAAAAAAGTCCTTCATCTGAGGGTAACTTGATAGTATAGGAATTTCCTTTTTTACAGCGGCGAAGCCGCGTTATATAGAATCGCGAAGCGATTGTATAACTTGTTGCTATAATTCTTAAAGGCAAATAAAAGAGCATACCAAAAAGCCAAACCCAACAGATGTGGGAAGGATATGTGGATGGATAATAAAATAATTATCATTGATGATGATTTAGATTTCCTTGAGATTGTAAAAGGACAGCTGAAAAACTCCGGTTTTATAAACATACGTACCGAAGATGATTCTTCAAAAGCCGCATCTATTATTGAGAAAGGAGAGGTTTTTAATATTGCACTTATCGATATGACGATGCCGGATATGGACGGGATGAAACTGCTTGAGATGATTAAAAATATCAGCCCGAGAACCGAATGTATTATGGTCACCGCCGTTAACGATGCCCGGGTTGCAGTAGAGTGCCTAAAAAGGGGGGCTTACGATTATCTGGTAAAGCCGATTGCAAGGGAAGATCTGACACTATCGATACACCGTGCACTGGAAAGAAAGCGCCTGCTTGATATTCTGGATGTTAAAAAAAAGGCTTCCCTGCCCAAATTAATATACGCCGATACTTTTAAACCCATCATCACACAGTCACACAAAATGCTCAGAATATTAAAGGAAGCGGAACTCCATGCCAGGAGCGATGTTCCGATTTTAATCACAGGTGAAAGCGGCACAGGAAAGGAGCTTCTGGCCAAGGCCATTCACTGTACAAGTCCAAGATCAAAATTCAAATTTACCCCGGTCAATATGGCTTCTTTGACCGGCAGTCTGTTCGAATCGGAATTTTTCGGTCATACAAAAGGAGCTTTTACAGGTGCGGAAAATTTTCGTGCAGGTTATCTTGAACATACAAACCAGGGAACTCTTTTTTTGGATGAAATCGGCAATCTGCCCATTGATCTCCAGGGAAAACTATTGCGGGTCTTGCAGGATGGAGAATACATCAAGCTTGGCTCAAGCAGCCAGCAGACAGTGGACGTCCGTTTTGTTGCGGCCACCAATGAAGACCTGGATAAAATGATGGCAAAAAAAGCTTTCCGAAAAGATTTATATTACCGTATCAGGGGGGGATGGCTTCACATGCCTTCCCTGAAGGAGAGAAAAGAGGATATTCCATTGCTGGTAGATAAATTCTTACAGGATTTCATGACTCATCCCGAAAAGAGCATCATTGAAGAAGATACCATGTGTTTACTTATGGAATATGAATATCCTGGTAATATCAGGGAACTCAGATCGATAATCCAGTCCGCTGTAAATCTGGCCCAGGGCGGACCAATCTCACCAAATTTTCTTCCCGAGAATTTAAGAAAGCGCACATCAATATCAACGTGTTTAACCAAACCAGTATTCAAAGATATTGTGCCCCTTGCACATATTGAAAAATCCCACATTATCAAGGCGTATCATCTGACAGGCCGGAACAAATCCCAAACAGCCAGGCTTCTTGGCATAGGTCTGAACACGCTTCGAAGAAAGCTCAGATCCTATGGAGTAGAATAAAAATCCTGGTCGGAAAAAACAGTTGATTTTTTTTAAATCTTTTTATAATCTGCACTGTTATTTTTTTACAGTCTCAAGGAATATTTTAAATCTCATTCTAAATCAAATAGTTAGCCATAAACACCAGCAGACTATTGGTTTTAAAATTAAAAATCGGCTGACGGATTTGCTTTTCGCGTTTTAATATTTTTTTTCGAGATTTCGTGAAAAAGGGGGCGTACATGTCCATAAGGTTAGGTTTTTATGTCTGCCATTGCGGAATCAATATCGCCGGCAAGGTTCGGGTTGAGGAGGTTGCGGCCTTTGCCCGAGAACTGAAAAATGTGGTGATCGCCCGAGATTACAAGTTTATGTGTTCAGACCCGGGCCAGGAGATGATTGAAAAGGACATCAAGGAATATGACCTAAACCGGGTCGTGGTGGCCTCTTGTTCACCCAGACTTCATGAAAAAACCTTTCAAGGCGCCTGCCAGCGGGCCGGTCTTAATCCTTATTTTTTTCAGATGGCTTCTGTTCGCGAACAAGTTTCCTGGGTCACCGAGGATGAAGATGAGGCCACCCGGAAGGCAAAAACACTGGTGGCAGGGGCTATCAGCCGGGTTAATTATCATGAGAGTCTTGATGCTCGTGAGGCAAGCGTACATCCTGATATCATGGTGGTGGGTGGCGGCATTGCAGGCATGCAGGCTGCTTTAGACATAGGCAATGGCGGGCATAAAGTATATCTTGTGGAAAAATCGACTACCATTGGCGGGCATATGCTTCAGTTCGATAAGACTTTTCCTACGCTCGACTGTGCCGCCTGTATCGGAACCCCAAAGATGGTTGAAGTGGCCCAGAATGCAAACATCGAGTTGCTTTCATACAGCGAAGTAACGGAGGTGTCGGGATTCATCGGCAGCTACACCGTCAAAATCCGTCGCAAACCGCGGTATGTGACGGAGGGTGTCTGTACCGGGTGTGGTGAATGTGCGAATGTCTGTCCGGTATCGGTCCCGAGTGAATGGGATGAGGGGCTGGGTAATCGCGCGGCCATTTACAGAGCATTTCCACAGGCCGTACCTATTACCTTCTGTATAGATAAAAAAGATCGGGCTCCTTGTGTGATTGCTTGTCCGGCGGGCATCAATGTCCAAGGGTATGTACAGTT
>JAYEFV010000181.1:0-3885 GCA_034658755.1 Thermodesulfobacteriota bacterium
ACCTTCGGTCTTGTCCGTCGATAACACCAATGTAATTATTGCTTGAATGTAAATCAATTCCAGCGTACACTCTCATACGACACCTCCTGTTGTTTGGGTTTATGCGAATTCTTCCATCGGTATATATCATATATCCGATGGAAAAGGAGGTATTATTTCTCAATCTATTGAGCCGGTTATCAATAATGCCTTTTTGCGCAACTCGTCAGGCTGTAGTGATCCGCCCCAGATGGCGGATCACTACAGCCTGACGAGTACACCCCGCGCACCTACAATGCAAGGTGCTCGCAGGTGATTTTGCCTGGCTCAATGACCAGCCCTTTATATGATTATCAAGTCTACATTTGACTCTTTATGAATAAATTGTTATATAATTTACATGTCACGTCCACTTAGAATAGAATTTCCAGGGGCATGGTATCATGTAATGAACCGTGGAAGGCGCTCCGAAATCATTTTTTCAGATAAGCCCGATTATTTAATGTTTATTGATCTGTTAATTGAAATATCTGAAATGTGGAATGTAAATATTGCAGCTTACTGTTTAATGCCAAACCATTATCATGTTTTGCTACAAACACCTGATGCCAACATTTCAAGATGCATGAGACACATAAATAGCCTGTACACCCAGAGATATAACAGGAGGCATGGATTTGATGGTCAGCTTTTCAGGGGAAGATACAAATCGATCCTTGTTTGTGGTGACAGTCATCTCCTGGAACTGGTGAGATATATACATAAGAATCCGGTAAAAGCAGGTATCGTTAAAGATATCTCGGATTATGAATGGAGTAGCTACAAAGGTTATTTGTCATATTCGAAAAAGTGGAACTGGTTAGATAAAGATCATATTTTTTCCATGATAACACCAAAAAAGCGCGGAAGATTAAAACCATTTATTGAGTTTATGCACAAAGATGATTCCGAAAAGGTTAAAAAGCTTTTTTCATTAAAGAATCTGCCATCATTTTTTGGACCCGAAAGTTTCATAACGGGAATTAAAGAAAAATATTATTTCAAGAAAAAAAGTTATGAAGTCCCTGAATCAAAAAGTATGGCTCCCGCACCTGAATTAATAATTTCAGCAGTATGTGACCATTATAACGTATCGTTTAATGAATTATTTCTAACAAGACGGGGAATATTTAATGAACCACGTAATATTGCGGTTTATCTGTTACGTCATATACGGGGTGAAAGCCTTAACAATATAGGTAAATTATTTAATATCAAAACATACAGCACTGTAAGCAGCATAATACAAAGAGTTTCGAGGCTTAAAAAATGTGATGGAAAGATTAGAAAGCAGCTTCTAAGCATACAAGATAATATTACTAAGGGTCAAATGTAGACTTGACCCCCAAACTTAAAGAGGGCCAAAATGATGAGGCTGAGTCCCTTCTTCAAGATGTTGTCACCTCGCACCCGGAATTGCACGAAATTGAATATTCCCTTGGACTG
Organism: Thermodesulfobacteriota bacterium; assembly: GCA_034658755.1. Taxonomy (GTDB): domain Bacteria; phylum Desulfobacterota; class Desulfobacteria; order Desulfobacterales; family UBA11574; genus S5133MH16. The sequence continues at coordinate 1,465 of JAYEFV010000181.1, forward strand.
TTGCTGGCGGAAAAAAAAGAATATGATGAAGCCGCCGTCTATCTGAAAAGGGCAGCCCTGGGTATGCCGGATCGAGCCAGGATTCATTATAACCTTGGTTTATTGCTTCAGCATTTAAAAAGGGATTCTGAAGCAGAGGCTGAGCTGAGCAAGGCAGTTACACTTCAACCGGATAACATTAATTATCTATATGCGCTCACCGAGTATTATTTAAAAAGGGAAAAGTTACAGGAAGCAAAGCCCATTGCGGAACAGATGGTTGCCAGGCATCCTGAAGTGCAAATCGGCCATAATCTCCTAAGTATCATAAATAGGAAATTAAACAAAACTAACTGAGAATAAAATAACCTTTCCTTTTTAAAGTACTTTTTGTAATAAAGCCTTGTAATATTAAATTACGACCTTAAATATCATGGGTAAAAATAATGAAATGATTTATAGATCATGATCTGGAACAATGGAGAAACAGCCGTCGCCGCAAACCGATGATTTTGAGAGGTCCAAGAAAGGTAGGAAAAACATATTCAATAAGACGTTGCGGAGAAACCCGGAGACAAAATTATGCAAAAAAATTATTTTAAAATAGGCATCATAATAATCATCCTGGCATGGGCGGTTTTTTTAGAGGATGCAGAAACAGCAGCATCAGCCGAAAAACCTGATTTTAAAGTGATTATCGGTGAATGGGTTCGGCCTGACGGTGGTTATATTATTCGTGTCCGGGATGTCAATCCTGACGGTTCGCTTGATGCGGGGTATTTTAATCCCGGTAAGATCAATATTGCGGAAGCCAATGTTTCTCTCTGGAAGGGACTGGTGAAGCTATTCATTAAACTACAGGACAAGGGATATCCCGGATCAACCTATACGCTCTACTATTACCCGGAAAAAGTCGCCCTGGCCGGTTTTTACTATCAAGCCGCAGTTGGACAGACTTATGAAGTGGTTTTTTTTAGAAAAAAGGTTGAATAGTTAAAGATCAAATATGGACTCTTTTCACAGCTCGCTTTTAACACAAGCGCATTTTTACCTTGTATTTTATTCAAAAAATGCTAATAATATCCTTGTATATACTGCAGTAATTGATTTTTTGTAGAGGTACGGAATGATAATGAACATAATAAGGGATATTGATTCGGAACTGGTCAAGTGGAAAGAAAGTCGTTCACGACGTCCTCTCCTCGTAAGGGGAGCACGTCAGGTGGGAAAGACGTATTCCATAATCGAATTCGCAAAAGTAGCATTTGAAAACCACGTGGCGGTGAATTTTGAAGAGCGACCTGAATTTTCCATGTGTTTTCAATCTCTTGATGTAAAGGAAATTATGGAAAAGATTTCCGTTCTATCCGGGTCCGAGATAACGGCTGGGAAAACCCTTCTTTTTTTGGATGAAATTCAAGAATGTCCGCAGGCAATAGTAGCGTTGCGCTATTTTTATGAAAAAGTTCCTGAACTGCACGTTATTGCAGCAGGTTCTCTCGTTGAATTTGCCTTTAAGAGCAACGAATTCAGGATGCCTGTGGGACGAATAACTTTTCTTTTTATGGGCCCGCTTTCATTTGATGAATTCCTGGGAGCCCTGGGATTTGACAAACTCAGACAATACTTGGCAAGCGTAAACATTGGTTCAGGCATCGAACCGTTGTATGACAAGGAGCTTGAAAAACTTCTTAGAAAGTACCTGATTATTGGTGGTATGCCGGGAGTTGTTTCAGAATATTTGAAAGACATTTCTCCTGAAGAAATCAACATGGTTCAGACATCCATTATCAAAACGTACCAGGCGGACTTTTCCAAGTATTCATCGACCGCCAAACATAAGTATCTTAAAGATGTTTTCATATCAGCGCCGCGTATGGTTGGAGAGAGGTATAAGTATTCCCACGTCAACCCGAATATACAGTCCCGTGATTTAAAAGACGCCCTTTTGCTTTTGGAAGAAGCTCAGTGTTTGAACAGGGTGATGCATTCGTCAGGACAAGGAGTCCCTCTTGGCGCCCAAACAAATGAAAAAAAATTCAAGATATTGTTTCTTGATGTTGGCCTGATGCAAAGATCGTTAGGATTAGGTGCCGAATTGATGTTTCACGACAATCTCTTGACTGCAAATTTGGGCGCTGTCATAGAACAGTATGTCGGGCAGGATCTCCTTGCAACAATTGATTGGTATGAGGAGAGAAACATATATTTCTGGGCAAGAGACGCAAAAAGCAGTAATGCCGAAGTTGACTACCTCGTGACATCAGGATCAACAGTTTACCCAGTGGAGGTTAAGTCCGGAAAAACCGGAACGCTGAAAAGCATGCGCCTTTTTCTAAAAGAACACCCAGCCTGTCCCCTCGGGATTCGCTTTTCCATGCAAAAGCTTTCATTTTACGATAGGATTCTTTCAATCCCACTGTACATGGTAAAGCATTGGGA
>JAYEFV010000182.1:0-11064 GCA_034658755.1 Thermodesulfobacteriota bacterium
ATACCCCTGGGTCTGTTTGCTACCTGGTTGACGGAAACCTTTTTAGCGGCGACACCCTTTTTGTGGGTGCGGCCGGAAGGACCGATTTGATTGGCGGATCTCTTGAAACGCTTCTCGAATCTCTGGAGAAAAGGCTTATTGTACTACCCAAAGAGACCACCGTCTGGCCGGGGCACGACTATGGAGACACCCCCATATCTACCATGGGTCGGGAAATGGAAGAAAACCCTTATATTACCGACTTTATTCTAACCTAATACCTGAGTTGAGCGATTTTTTGCGAAGAGATGTGCTGAGATCTTGATGCATAAGGGTTCGCGAAAACCGCAGGCATACCTGTGGATATGTCGAGGATTTTCGCGGATCCTTGATGCGCAATAGATCGGTGCAGATCGAGTAAAAAATCGCTCAATTTAGGTAATAGTTGGCATTCGCAAAGAAATTGAAATGTTACATTTCCGAGAGGTAAATATGGCGACGTGGGCTGAACTGAAAAGTCAAGGAATGAAACGGTTTGGCGAGGTGGGGGCGTGGGCTTTTGATGAATGGAAAATGTTGAATGACACTTTTTTTAACGGAGAAAATAAACCCGGCGCCATTATCTGGGGAAAAACGCCACAGGGTAAAAGTCTGGGGTATTATCATGTGGCTAACAATCTTATATATTTAGATAAAAATTTAATGCGACCGGTTTACCCTACAAATGATTTTAAATGGGGAATGCGGCATTTAAATAAAAGAATTGCCGGCGATGTTCTCCTGCATGAGATGATTCATCAAAGGGTTAACCAGACCGGTGGATGGGTGGGGGAAACCAGTCACAACAACGAGCGGTTTGTTGACGAAGTCAATAGGATTGCCAGGCTCCTTGGCATGGATATCAAGGCCAAGGTTATAAAACAAAAAAGGACCAGGGACAAGCCAATATGGCATGTTGAACCCGGATATCTGACCCTTAAGGAATTGTCCGATTTTCCATATTCATCCAGAACGTATAACTATTATTACGGACAACCTTGATGAATTCGACTTTTTACGGATTCATCATGAGTTAATGAACTTCAAAATCCAAATCGTCTGGCAGATTTATTATATCTTTCCATTCTTTCTTTTCTTCCTTTTGGTCCATATATTCTTCCCGATCACCTTCCGGCGGCTCTTGCTTGTTTTCACTGATGTCTTTAGGCATGGTTACATATCTCTTTGATTTTACCGGGCACATACCATAATGAGTCAGTTTCCATGTATAATTTCTTCAAGGTATCTTCAACTACCCGTTAATCTTATTTCTCCATGCCGGCGAACATTTGAAAGTGACGACTTTTCTTTTATCCAGAATCATATCTTCACCCGTTGCAGGATTACGTCCTTTGCGCTCCTTTTTCTCTTTTACACAAAATTTGCCAAATCCGCTGATCAGGACATCTTCGCCGTTTGCCAGTGTCTGTTTCAAAATTTCCAAAGTGGCTTCGACCAGTTCTGCGGATCTGTTTCTGCTCGAACCGAGCTTTTTTTGGATAGAATCAACTATTTGACTTTTTGTGAGTGCCATATACAAGTTCCTCCTGAAAGAAAAAGGTTTTTCTTCGGAATTATTAACCTTTGGTTGAAAAACTACTTTCAAATCTTTTTTTTGTCAAGAAGATATGGATGTTATTCTGAGACTATTTCAGGCTGTTATTGGAAAAGAACAGCAAAATGATGGTTGACTTCCGTTGGAGGGTATGTTTCATTTAAAGATTAATATGGTAACATATGGAAAGACCACGGAATGAAAAAGTATGAACAAATTAATGAGGCAAGGATGGTGCTGGAATTGTCTGAACAGGCAACCATGGAACAAATCAAGTCTAATTATAGAAATCTCATCCGCAAATGGCATCCAGACCGGTGTAATGAAAACAGTAAAAAACGCAAGGAAATGACAAGCAAGATTATCACTGCTTACCGGATTATTAATGATTACTGTAAAAACTATAAATTTTCTTTTTCCGAACAAGAGGTCAGGAATTACCTCTCGGCAGAAGAGTGGTGGTTTGAACGTTTCGGCATGAATTCCCTTTATAACGATGAACAAAAATAAGGACGTAGAATGAACGATATAGAATGTACAGACAACAGTAAATCAAAGGGTCAATCGCAAAAACCTACTCCTGAAGTCCAAAACATTTTGGTTTTTCAGCAAAACGGCAGCGGTGACAAAAAGATAGAGGGTGTCAGACGATACGGGAATAACTGTTTTTCCCTTGAAATCATATCAATCGATGCTCATCTGCCAACGGTTATCGACGATACAAAAGAGTATATACCCAGGAACATTGAGGCTGACCTGGTTCTGGATTATCTGAAACATCCGGATCTTTCTTATGACCTTGCCGTTGTTTGCCGGGAAAAAAAAATTCCCGTGGTCGCCTCGGGAAAGAAATTTCGTGTCAAAGGAGCATTTACCCCCCCGACCTGATGCGGGCTCTCCCGGCAGGTCTGCCTGGGTAATTATGGAAATATGTTTGGAGCACCGGAGTTTGCTGTGAAGGTTGTTGATGGAATTATTACCCGAATCAATGTTCTGCGCGGGGCTCCATGTGGCGCGACCTGGGAAACAGCACTTCGCGTTGAGAACCTTCCCGTTGAAGAAGCAATAGTTCGTATCGGTCTGGACGTGCAATACTACTGCATAGCAGACCCAGCGGGCTGGGATCCGATTTATGGTAAAAGCCCGGTCCATTTGGCCGGAAAATTTCACACGGCCGCACTTAAAAAAGCCTTAAAAAAAATTTAACGCCGTCGTAAAAAGTCTTTTTCGAGCAACTTTGACCATTTTCTGACGTTTTACCATAAGTAATAATATTTTTGAAAAACCAATATGTTGAAAAAAATTGAGGCGCTTTTACCAAAAGCGCTCAGTGCAGATAGACGCGTCATCTGTCGTGAATTAATACGGATTAAACGATCCGCCATCAAAACCGCGTCTGAAAATAAGATAAAAAAAAGTGGCTCGGCTGGAAAAAAGGCTTCAAACATCCATCAAAAAGAAATCATGGCGAAAAACAAATCGTCCGAAACTTATCTATAATGATGCCCTCCCCATTTTTTCTAAAAAAGACGAAATAATAGATTCCATCTCGAAAAACCGGGTGGTCATAATTTCCGGGGAGACCGGCTCGGGTAAAACCACCCAAATACCGAAATTCTGTCTTGCAGCCGGACGCGGCATCAACGGCAAAATCGGCTGTACTCAGCCGAGAAGGATCGCTGCAACTACGGTCTCCAGACGTATTGCCCAAGAACTCGGAGAAAAACTGGGCAGGTCCGTGGGGTATAAAATCAGATTCAAAAATAAAACCAGTCCCCACGCGTTTATTAAAATCATGACAGACGGTATCCTTCTGGCCGAAACCCAAAATGATCCGCATCTGAATGAATACGATACCATCATCGTTGATGAAGCCCATGAAAGAAGTTTGAATATAGATTTTATACTGGGAATTTTAAAGACCCTTATAAAAAAAAGAAAAGACCTTAAGATTGTCATAACTTCTGCAACCATTGACACGAAAAAATTTTCAACGGCGTTTGACAATGCTCCTGTGATAGAAGTATCCGGTCGCATGTATCCGGTCGAAATACGTTATTCCGCGATTGACTCAAAACTCGAAGAGAACAATGAACAAACCCATATTGAGATGGCGGTCAATGCAATTGACAACCTGCAAATAAAAAGCCGCTCTGGGGATATCCTCGTCTTCATGCCCACCGAACAGGATATTCGTGAAACCTGCGAACTCATCAAAGCAAGGAATTACAAAAACACCGTTATTTTCCCTCTGTTTGCCAGACTTGCAGGTTCTGAGCAATCAAAAGTTTTCTCACATATTCCCTCCAGAAAGATAATTATTGCAACCAATATCGCTGAAACTTCCATAACCATACCCGGAATTAAATATGTCATCGACACCGGCCTTGCGCGCATATCCCGGTACACGCCAAGATCAAGAACCACCTCCCTTCCGGTCACCGCAATATCAAAAAGCAGTGCCAATCAGCGAAAAGGAAGATGCGGCAGGGTGGAAAACGGGGTATGCATACGACTTTTTTCTGAACAAGAGTTTGAAAAGCGTCCGGTTTTTACTCCGCCAGAAATTTTAAGAGCCAACCTCGCGGAAGTCATCCTGAGAATGATCTCTCTGAAACTTGGCGATATATCGGATTTTCCATTTATTGATCGGCCGGCATCGAAAAGCATACAGGATGGATTTGATCTTCTTTACGAACTAGGAGCCATCGTCCCTGAACCGCGCCAAAAGAAATCAAAAGCAAAAACACCCTTTTCGATCACTGAAAAGGGTAAGCTTATGGCAAAAATGCCGGTTGACCCCAGAATATCCCGGATGCTCATCGAAGCACAGACCCAAGGATGTCTTGAAGAAATTACGGTTATTGCTGCTGCGCTGAGTATATCGGATCCCAGAGAACGGCCCGCAGAGAAAGCTCAGGAAGCGAATCAGATTCACAAAGCGTTTAATGATATGTCGTCCGATTTTATCACCCTTATTAATATCTGGCGAAAATACCACCGAATCCGGCAAAAAGAAAAAACCACAAAAAGCATAAAGAAATTTTGTAAGACTCACTTTCTTTCTTTTAAAAGGATGCGAGAATGGCGGGATATCCATGCCCAGCTTTCTGAAGTGCTCAGAGAATACGGTTTGGATGATAACAAACATCGGGCCAAAGATGTGCGAATAAAACAGAGCACTCCGGCTCAACCGTCAAAAGCCAAACATCCTGATCAACACTCTGAATTCGGAAGTCTTTATACTTCCATTCACAAATCGATTTTGAGCGGTTTTCTCTCCAACATTGCAGTTAAAAAGGAAAAAAATATCTTCCAAGCCACAAAAGGAAAAGAAGTGATGATCTTTCCGGGATCAACCCTTTTCAACACTTCAAAAACATGGGTTGTGGCTGCTGAAATGGTTGAGACATCACGACTTTTTGCCAGGACATGCGCAAACATTAATAGTGACTGGCTGGAAAAATTGGGTGAAAACCTGTGCAAATATACCTATCTTCATCCACACTGGGGAAGAAACCGGGGCGAGGTTGTCGCTTCCGAACAGGTAAGCCTTTTTGGTCTCATTATCGTTCCCCAAAGACCCGTATCCTATGGCAGGATTGACCCTGACCAAGCATCTGACATTTTTATTCAAAGCGCGCTGGTAAACGGTGATATAGAAAAGAAGTTTGATTTTATGCTGCACAACCAGAAACTTATTGATGAGGTTGGCGGCATGGAAGATAAGGTCAGAAAAAGAGATATTCTTGTCAGTGATGCCGAATTGTTCGAATTCTACCATAAAAGGCTAAAAGGATGTTATGATATTAGAATCCTTTCAAAACATATCAAACAAAAGGAAAGCGACCTTTTTTTGCGAATGAAATTAGAGGATATTCTCCGGTATCATCCGGATGAAAAAAAACTGTCTCTTTACCCTGACAGCATTAATTTAGGGGACCACGGATTTGATTGTGTCTACAAATTCGACCCCGGCAAAAACCAGGATGGTGCAACCGTAAAAATACCGTTATCCTACGCTCCAATGGTTCCTTCAGGATCGCTGGACTGGCTTGTACCCGGACTCTACAGAGAAAAAATAACCGCGCTTATTAAAGGTCTTCCCAAAGTTTTCCGTAAAAAACTGGTGCCTATTGCAAATACGGTCGATGGTATCATCGATGAAATGCCAAAAACGCAACGCTCTCTGATAACAGAACTTGGAAATTTTATTTATAATCGCTTCGGTCTTGATATCCCTGCATCGGCTTGGCCTTGGGATCTTTTGCCGGACCATCTTAAAATGCGCATATCCATTACCGACCACAAAGGCAAGGAACTTTGCGCCGGCAGAGATCCGTCAATTTTACGTCGAAATATTTCAGGTAAAACCGACCCAAAAGAATCGAGCAAAATTGAATCTGCCAGAAAAAAGTGGGAAAGAACCGGCATAACCGGCTGGGACTTTCCGGATCTGCCCGAAAGCATCAGCATAATAGCCGGAAACAAGTCAAAATGGGTTGTTTATCCCGGTCTTCAAAAAGCATCTCAGCAGAAAAAGAGCGTAAATTTACGCCTGTTCCTCCACCCGGACCAGGCTCTTGATTCTCATAAAGAGGGTGTCACCCGGTTATTTGCCATTTATTTTTCAAAGGATCTAAAGTTTTTAAAAAAGGCTCTGACCCTGCCTAAAAAAAATGAGAAAATGGCCAATTATTTTGGTGGGGCCAAACGCCTTGAAAAAAAGCTCTTTGAAAGCATCATCAACACCCTGTTTTGTAAAAACATAAGATCCAAAGATGCTTTTTATTCATATGCCGAATCTGTGGCACCGGCAATTCTCCCAAGGGGTCGGGAATTATTAGACCGAAGCATGTCTGTTCTTGAGGCTTATCATGAAACCAGAACCGTACTGTATAACCTGGAAATAGCTCACCGCACAAACCGTACCGCCCTGCAATTTTTAAAAGATTTAAGAGAGGAGCTTAAAAAGCTTGTCCCTGAAACTTTTATGGATCTTTACGACACCGAGCGCCTCATCCATCTTATCCGCTACATAAAGACTATCGATTTCCGTGCCCGTCGAGCTTTGGTTTATTTTGAAAAGGACAGGGCAAAGTCAAAAGAGGTCCGGTTTTTTACCGAACGCCTTAATAAATTACTGCAAGAATTATCGCCGGCTGCATCTACGGAAAAAAAAGCGGCTGTGGAGGAGTATTTCTGGCTGATTGAAGAATACAAAGTCTCTATTTTTGCACAGGAACTTAAAACCCCTGTTCGGATTTCTAAAAAGCGGCTTGAAAAAAAGTTAAAGGAAATTGAAAGAATGGTTTAAAAATAACGTTAATAAGTTGTATTAGTTAGTGTCCATGCAGAAATGAGGATTTTTGCCCAAGATCAAGCCTCCGGCCCCGCTTCCAGCCCGTAGGGCTTACAGGCCGGAGGGTATGACCTACGCCCCTGAGGGGCATGTGAAAAAAATAACCACAGGCATATGTTTAATATTCCGAGGATTATTTTTTGAACATAACACAGAGATTGGGCCCCGGTTAAATATTAAATACGGATTTAACTGGGCAAGCAAAAAGACCATTTATGGATGGACACTAGTTAAAATCTGTCTGAAAGCGACGTATAATACACCGCTTCATCTTCCCGTCCCCGTTTTCGACATCCGGCCGCATAAATCACACATTTTTGTTTGAGAGTTTTTACCGCTGCACGGTGCTGGGTCTTTGAAAGCAGGTCGCTTTCAATTATTTTTTTTAAGGATTTTATTCGGAATTTGTCGAGACCGGGAGATGCGGAAAGCTGGTCATTATGTCCGCCCCGTTTAATGATCAGCGGAGTGTCGATAAGGTAAACCGGATATCGGCAGCTTATTCTGAGCCATAAATCATAGTCTTCGCAAGCAGGGAGTGTTTCATCGAAGCCCCCCACTTTTTTAAACAGAGAGCGTCTGATCATCACGGCCGACGGGCTGACCAGACACAAAGCCAGAGAGGGTTCAAAAATTATTCCCCGAGGTTTTTTATGCCGTTTTTTGGGATTGACTCTCATATTGTTTCTGATCCATATTTCCTCGGTCTGGCAAATACAAGCGTCCGGGTTTGAATTGAAAAAGTCAACCTGTCGTTTCAGCTTTCGCGGCATCCAGAGGTCATCCGAATCAAGAAAGGCGATAAACCGTCCTGATGCTTCTGCAATCCCCCGGTTTCTTGCCGCACTCACTCCATGATTGTCCTGACGTATAACGATGATATTGTCCGAATATGATTTTAGAATGCTGAATGTATGATCTGTTGATCCATCATCAACAGCAATAAGTTCAAAATCTTTAAAATCCTGGGCAAGAACTGAATCAATGGCTTCTTTGATTATCCAGCCCCGGTTGTAAGTTGGAATAATAACACTGATAAGTGGATTCTCTTGGTTTTTTTTCATTTTTTATGCCCGGTTTTATTCCCGGAACTTTATTTAAACGACTATCTTAAATTATGCAACATTCAAAATCTTTCGAAATAAAAGCCATCAAAAATTTATTTTTTCAAACCAGACCGTTTTGAATTTGTTCCATTTAAGACTTGACTTGCTGTAATTTTCCGTTATTAATTGAACAATATTCATTTAAAATCTAACCCTGTAAAAATATCTAACATCAATATGTTAATTATATTCGATTAAGATGCATAGCAGGGTTAATATTTATTAGATGCTTATCAGAAAGAAAGGAGGCGAGGTATAAGTTTTTTTATCATTGTTAAACCATAACCGTTTAATTATTAAAGGAGGTACAAATGAAAAAGGCTTTAGTTATGGGCATTGCGCTTTTGTTCGGATTTGCTCTTTTTATGGGAGGAGTGCCGACAACCGCACAGGCTAAAACAATTTTTGTAACCATCGGTACCGGCGGGATCACCGGCGTTTACTATCCCACCGGCGGTGCCATTGCTAAAATGGTTAACAAAAAGCGTAAAGAGTATGGCATCCGCGCCACCGTTGAATCAACCGGCGGATCGGTGTTTAACGTCAATGCTGTAATGTCCGGAGATCTGGAATTCGGTGTTGTCCAATCAGACCGGCAGTACCAGGCAATAAAAGGTTTCGCGGAGTGGAAGGATAAGGGGCCACAGAAAGACCTCCGCGCGGTTTTCAGCATCCATCCGGAATCGATCACCCTTGTTACTGCTGTTGATGCCGGCATCAAAGACATCACGGGTCTCAAAGGGAAAAGGGTGAATATCGGCAACCCCGGTTCAGGCCAACGTCAGAATTCCATTGATGCCCTGACTGCTGTAGGAATCGATTACAAAAAAGACTTGCAGGCAGAAGGAATCAAGGCTGCCGAATCCGCCGGACTCCTTCAGGACGGCAGAATAGATGCTTTCTTTTACACGGTTGGTCATCCCAATGGATCGATCAAGGAAGCTACATCCGGTAAAAGAAAGGTACGCTTTGCTTCCATCACCGATATTGATAAACTGTTGGAAAAATACCCTTACTATGCCAAAGCTGTAATACCGATCAAGTTTTACCCGAATGCTGCAAACAAAGAAAATGTTCAAACATTCGGTGTAAAGGCAACTTTTGTCACATCTGCAAAAGTACCGGATAATGTGGTGTATGCCATTACCAAAGAGGTTTTTGATAATTTCGAAGCATTTAAAAAATTGCATCCTGCATATCAGGTCCTGACCAAAAAAGGTATGCTGGAAGGTCTGTCCGCACCTATTCATCCGGGTGCAATGAAATACTACAAGGAAGCCGGTCTGAAATAAACTAAACCGGCCCTTTAAACTATCGGGCGGCGGAGCCGATGCAAAAGGATGCGGGCCCGTCGCCCTTTATTATTAAGCCTGGTATAATTGCCTTATCTCATCCTATGCCATATTATTTCAGATCTATTTTACATTTCGATGAAAACGGTCAGTCTGAAATTTCTTCCGGAAACTTTGTGTAGTTTTCAATATCGTCGTACCATACTGAAAAATTAGGTGGCAGCCATGAGCAAAAATGAAATCCATGAGCAAGATGACAGCCTGGAAAAGGATGATGGCCTTGAACTTGCCAGAAAGATGGCCGAAGATGAAGAAGGTATAGGAAGACGTCCCAGCGGCGCTGCCAAATGGGTCATTCCTTCCATAGCGGTGAGCTGGAGCTTTTTTCAGTTGTCCATTGCCAGCTGGTTGATCATCGACTCTACTTTTATCCGAGCCATCCATCTTGGTTTTGCTCTTTTGATTGTTTTCCTCAACTATCCACTTTTAAAAAAAGAGCGTTTCGGCCTCAAATTCTTGTCCACCACTGACAGGATCTCCATATTTGATTATATCATAGCAATCGTGGCTGCTTTTACTGCAATTTATATCATGATCGATTATGCGGGAATTGCCACGCGGTATGGTGCACCCAATACAAGGGATATTGTTATCGGACTTGCCCTTACCGTGCTTTTACTTGAGGCGTCACGACGTGTAATCGGCCCTGCTCTTCCAATCATTGCATTGGCGTTTTGTTCTTATGCATTTTTTGGCCCTTATATGCCGGATATTATATCGTTTAAAGGGGTTTCAATGAACCGGTTCGTAGGACAGATGACCATGTCCACGGAAGGGATTTACGGTATTCCTTTAGACGTTTCCGCAACCATTGTTTTCCTGTTCGTCCTTTTCGGCGCCATGCTCGATAAGGCTGGTGCTGGATATTATTTTATCCAGCTGGCTTTGAGCCTTTTAGGCGGGTTTAAAGGCGGACCCGCCAAAGCTGCTATTGTGGGCAGCGGACTGACAGGGATGGTATCCGGATCGAGCATTGCAAATATAGTCACAACCGGAACGTTCACCATACCCATGATGAAAAAAGTCGGCTACCCGGCCACTAAGGCAGCGGCTGTTGAAGTCGCAGCAAGCACAGATGGACAGCTGGCGCCGCCTATCATGGGTGCGGCTGCTTTTATTATTGCGGAATATGTTAATGTCCCCTATATACAGGTGGTCAAGGCTGCCGCCATACCGGCGTTTGCCTCGTATGCCGCCTTGTTCTATATCACCCATATTGAGGCATCCAAGCTGGGATTAAAGGGTATGCCACGTGCTAAACTCCCTGTCTTTTTTAAAACACTGATTGGCGGCGCACACTTCCTTATGCCAATTTCTATGCTCCTGTATGAGCTCATTATTGCACGCCATTCACCGGAACTCGCCGCTTTTCGTGCAATATGGGTCATGGCATTACTCATGTTAATCCAGGGTCCTGTAAAGGCACACCTGAATAAACAGCCCATAGGTCCCGCGTTTAAGCAGAGTATTATCGACATTTTTTCCTCTCTTGCCAGCGGTGCCCGAAACATGGTTGCAGTCGCCCTTGCCACCGCTGCCGCAGGAATCATCGTGGGCGTTGTTGCACTGGGGCTTGGAGGACTCATCACCGAAATCGTCGACGTAATTTCTATGGGTAATATCTACTTGATGCTAGTGATCACCGCTCTTGCAAGCCTTATCATCGGCATG
>JAYEFV010000182.1:11074-14695 GCA_034658755.1 Thermodesulfobacteriota bacterium
ACTGACATGGCTTCTCTGACAGCGCCGGCCATTGTTACCATTGCAGGCTACCAGAACTGGTTTGTTCCCCTGATGTCCGCCCACCTGTTCTGTTTCTACTTCGGCATCCTGGCAGATGATACCCCGCCCGTGGGTCTGGCAGCTTATGCCGCCGCCGCTATTGCCAAGTCACCACCGATTGCAACCGGTATACAGGGGTTTATGTATGATATACGTACAGCCATTTTGCCGTTTATGTTTATTTTCAACAGCGATCTGATACTTCATAATATCACAAGCTGGCCCCAGGGGATTCTTATTTTTCTCATGGCATGTTTGGGTAACTTTGCATTTGCATCAGCAACTCAGAACTGGTTTGTAGCAAAAAACAGAATCTGGGAGATACCCATATTTCTGTCAGTAACCGTGATATTAATGCGCCCGGATTTCATCTCTAAATTGATTGGTATACCACATGGACAACGTTACTGGGTATACCCCATCGGACTTGTTATTTTTGGGTTGCTCTACTTGATGCAAAGACCGCGTATCCCCACAAAGTAGAACCAGCGCCTGCATCATGATATGACGACATTCAACCAGCAGTCTATTTATCAGGGTTTTACACCTAAAAAGGGAGCCAACGTCAGGGAAATAAGGAAAAAAATCATGGATAACATTAAAAAAATATTGGTTTCACTTGCTTTTACTTCTTATTCGGAAGGCATTTTAAATTATGCCATAAAAATTGCAAAAAATTTTAATGCCGAATTGATTATCGGAAGCATCATTAACTCACGGGATGTTTCTGCTGTCGGAACGATTGCATCCATGGGCTATGAAGTGGATAGCGAACATTACATTGGCGGCATTAAGCAAGAACGAAAAAAAATGCTGGAACAACTCCTGGCCAAGTCTTCCTTTAACCCTGAGAATATCCGGCTAATCTTCAAGGTCGGCAATCCCATAGATGAATTATTAAAGCTTATCGTTAAAGAAAACATCAATCTTATCGTCATGGGGGTCAAAGGACGTTCAAACCTGGAACATGTATTTGTCGGATCAGTGGCGGATAAGCTGTTTCACCGTTCTCCCGTACCAGTCCTCTCTTTTCGGGATGAAAAAAGTGCCAAGCGGTTAAGAAAAAGAATAAAACTAAAATAGCTGAATGAACATAGCCGGTCAAAGATTAAATGCAACCGCGCTCTTAAAAGGAGGGCAAAATGTCCAAAAAGAACTTATCAAATATATTGATAATGGTTTCTGTTATGTTATTTATCCATGCTTGGGCAATCGCCGATGACCGGTTTACCGATAACGGCGACGGAACGGTGACCGATCACCAATTGGGACTTATGTGGGCAAAAACCGACAACCAGGGCGATATTAACTGGAACCAGGCCAAATTGTGGGTAAGATACACATTTCCCGATACCATCCAGACAGCCTATGATGACTGGCGGCTTCCCACGCTGTCAGAACTTCAAAGCCTGTATGTATCTGATAATAAATACAAGGGATATGAAACCGATTGCGGACAGCGGGTAAAAATCGTACCGGATATAAAATTGAGTTGCGGATGGGTTTGGACCTCTGAAACATCAGCGATTCAGGCCTATATTTTTAACTTCAACCGCGGGTACCATTATTCGGATCGAATGGTGCATAATAAAGCTTACCGGGCGTTGCCCGTGCGCAATCTGAAATAAAATAAGAGTGAGCTAAAAATTACCAGTTTCGTAAAAAGTCAAGAAAACGACTTTTTACAATCCCACGCCATCAATTTTCGCGCCGCAATGCGGACACCGGCCGTTTTCTGCCAGATTTTCCCGGACATAAAATCCCCATCGGTCAATCAGGATCTTACCGCATTTATAACAGAATGTCTTCTCTCCGTTCTCGCCGGGAACATTCCCGGTATAAACATATTTCAATCCCGCCTTTATCCCGATTTCACGAGCCGTAACAAGGGTTTCAAGCGGCGTAGAAGGACGATCCGTCAGCCGGTATGTGGGATGAAACCGGCTGATATGCCAGGGTGTTTCCGTGCCCAGAGAACCCGCCAGAAAGGCCGCCAGCTCTTCAAGTTCATCCCTGGCATCGTTTAACCCCGGAATAAGTAATGTGGTAACCTCCACAAAAACACCCAATGACTTCATCAGTTTTAACGTCTCTTTGACAGGCGCCAGTTTGGCCCCGCAATATGTTTTGTAAAAATCGTCGGTAAATGCCTTTAAGTCAACATTGGCCGCATCAAGGTAGGGGTTTATCATATTAATGGCTTCGGCGGTCATGTATCCATTGGTAACGAAAACATTTTTAATTCCCTTTTGGTGAGCAAGTTTTGCAGTGTCATAGGCCAATTCAAAAAAAACGGTGGGTTCGGTATAGGTATAGGCTATGGTTTTGCAATCCCCCTTTAAAGCGGCATCAACAATATCCCCGGGCGAGAAGTAGTCACCTACAATCATCCCGTTACGGTCTGACGGCATCTGGGCGATATTTGCGTTCTGGCAGAATTTACACTTAAAATTGCACCCTACTGTTGCTATGGAATAGGAAAGGCTTCCGGGCATGAGATGAAAAAGCGGTTTTTTTTCAATCGGATCGATATGACGGGCAATAAGCCTTCCGTAAACCAGAGTTTCCAGTACCCCGCCTCGGTTTTTCCTGACGCCGCATATTCCGCGACGGCCCTCTTTTATGATGCACCGATG
The DNA here is from genome assembly GCA_034658755.1 of Thermodesulfobacteriota bacterium. Taxonomy (GTDB): domain Bacteria; phylum Desulfobacterota; class Desulfobacteria; order Desulfobacterales; family UBA11574; genus S5133MH16. The sequence continues at coordinate 13,771 of JAYEFV010000182.1, forward strand.
GTTGCAAAGATTGCATTTAACCTTATTCTCCTCCAGGGGTTCATACAAATAAGCTTCCATAATTCGGACTCCTGACCCAACCCGGATAAACCGGAAAAGTGACTAAAGTTGAACCTTAAACCCTTAACCCCAATCTAATAATCAATTGTTAATTGTTAATTGTTAACCATTATTTATTCAACCTTGAACCTTGAACTTTCTCTATCCGGCCGCCGCACCGGTAGTATGTTTTGCTTTAATAGGCACGGCAAGGGGCCGGGTTCTAAAACGCGGAACGAGGGTAACCACCATGCCGATAAAAGCTCCGCACGGCCATCTTTGTAACATGGCGGACCGTTCCATCCTGCGGGTAATCCAGCCGGTTGCAGCCGGAAAGTGACATACGGTACGCCATGATATGGGCACATCCCCTAAAAACGACCGAATTGTCTGTTTAAGCTCCCAGATACTGAAAAAATGAGCCCGGTTATATATGGTACTGGTAAATATTCCTTTGACCCTACGCTGAATCCCTTTGAGCGCATAACGATTAAGCACTCCCAGGAATATCCTGTCTTTTGCGACTCTGCTTGCCTCTTCAATGGCCCTTTTGGGATTTTCGACAAATTCCAGGGTTGTAATAAAACAGGCATGGTTAAAGGAGTTATCTTCAAAGGGAAGATCCTCTGCAAAACCACGGTGGAGATCCGCACGATTCCCTACATTTTTTAACGCAATATCAAGCATATAAGGGGATGGATCCAGTCCTGTTACCTGGACCCCGGCATCTATAAATGTAAGCAGGCCGGCACCAGTCCCGCAACCGATTTCGAGAACGCTCTCTCCCTGCTCAGGCTTGAGCAAATCGAGCATAAGCCGGTTTTCGAGCTCAGCAACAAACCGGTTATGAGGATTGTTAAACCATTTTTCGTATGCCACGGCGTCA
>JAYEFV010000183.1:0-3861 GCA_034658755.1 Thermodesulfobacteriota bacterium
AAAAAGAACAGAGCGGGAAACCACAGTTCAATTGGATTATTCAAGGCGTATTCAAAATTAGTTAATGAATATGGAGATTCAATAGAATCCATTGTATTAAAGAATTTAGAGATCATCACAGAAATTAGAGATAATGCTATTCATTTTCTCAATAAGGACTTCGAGCTAAAAAAGAAAGTTCATGAAATTGGCACAGCAAATTTAAAGAATTATCTGCATCTGGTTCGTCAGTGGTTTGGGGTAGATTTAAGCCAATATCAACTGTTCTTAATGCCTATTGCGTTTTTGCAGAACATTACGTCCGCTAAAGGTGTAAATATAAATAGTGCAGAACGCAACTTATTAAGTTACGTGAATGATATAGAGAAAAGCGTCAATGATGATGTATCAAATGACTTCAATCTCAGTTTAGATGTAGATATTAAGGTTAGACGGGTATCCGAAAAGGAAGAAATGACAGTAAGGCTATCCAATGATCCTGATGCAATAAAGATTTATTTATCGGAAGAAGATATACGGGAAAAGTATCCTTGGGATTACAAGATTCTTACAACAAGGCTTCGGAAGAGATATCCAAACTTTGTGGTAAATCAAATGTACCACAAGATCAGAAAATCCTTAGAGAAACTGAAGAAATATTGTAATCCTAGATATTTAGATCCCGGCAACCCTAAGAGCTCAAAGAAGAATTTTTATAATCCAAACATATTTAAAGAGTTTGATAAGCACTATAAACGCTAAACGCTTAACAAAAGCAACAAATCGAACGGCATAAAACTGAACCTGGAATTATAAGTTAACGTAGTAATTGAACTATGATCTCTGATTTGTATGCCATGCCAATCAAGGATAGATGCCCGCCCTCCTCGCCTGAGCTCGTGATGGCTGGCAGGCTCTGCTACGCTTCATCATATTATTGCCGAGGGTATAAAACGCAAAAGGATGTTTACAGATGGTGTTGATAGGGGCAGTCTAACAAAAGAAGAATACTCAACTAATTTTAAAAACAAACAAACTGTCCGGACTCGTTCCGGGTGGCAGCGTTAAATGTTTACCACGATATTGCCAGAGGAAAAATAAAATGACAGTTACTAATAAACAAAATGTTTTATCGAATAGCGAAAGACCAGAAATTTACGATGACGGTACGGGAATCGAGCCTGAAATAACAGAAAGTGACGATCAGATCACTGAGCCATTTGACCCTACACTGATTCGAGTAGAAACAAAACCACTTTCCATGGATCTTTTAATTTCCAGAATCCGTGAAGAGGAGATTAATCTAATGCCGGATTTTCAGCGTAGGGCTGGAATTTGGAGCGATGCTGCACAAAGCCGTCTGATTGAATCTATGCTTATCCGAATTCCTCTGCCAGCCTTTTACATGGACGCATCAGATGAGGATGAATGGCTGATCGTTGACGGGCTTCAAAGGCTAACCGCAATTAATCGGTTTGTTATAAAAAAAGAGCTTAAATTATCCGGTTTAGAATTTCTTCACCATCTAAGTGGAATGGGCTTCAACGAACTGCCGAGGAATTTTCGGCGACGGATAAAGGAGACACAGGTAACCGTGTACCTCATAGAAAAAGATACGCCGCCCGAAGTAAAGTTCAACATTTTCAAGCGAATCAATACCGGAGGCCTGCCGCTGTCTTCCCAGGAGATAAGACATGCTCTCAACCAGGGGGCCGCGACCTTGATGTTAAAAGAACTTGCCGGATCTGATGAATTTAAAAAGGCAACCGATTACGGCATTCGGGATCACAGGATGGCTGCTCGGGAATGTGTTCTACGTTTTATGGCGTTTACACTGAACTCTTACACAAGTTACAAATCTTCTGATTTTGACAGTTTCCTGAATTTTACAATGGCAACCTTAAATAATATGCCCGAAAATGAGCGCAACAAAGTTGAGGAATCATTTGTTCATGCCCTGAATGCTTCTTGTGATATTTTCGGAAATTATGCATTTCGTAAACAGTACATTAAAAATGCCGGGCGAAATCCGATTAATAAAGCATTATTTGAAACCTGGACGGTTAACCTTAGCGCCCTAAATGATGATCAACTTAAAGAGTTAAAGCAAAAAAAGGATGAGCTTATTAACGGTTTTATAGATCTTATGAACGGTAGTAGTGGTTTCGATAGCGCTATTTCCCAAGGCACAGGTAATATTGCAAAGGTTAAACTTCGTTTTCTTGAAATATCCAAACTCATCCAAGAGGTGTTATCATGATACGATTTATACGTATGGAAAACTTTAAATGTTTTGAGAAACAAGAGATCGAATTAGGGGCATTAACATTGCTTTCCGGGCTTAATGGTATGGGAAAATCTACGGTATTGCAGGCGCTTTTGCTGCTGCGTCAATCTTATCAGCAAGGGCTGCTGCAAAAAACAGGTTTGGCTCTAAATGGCGATTGGGTCCAGATAGGGACTGCTCAGGATGCCCTATTTGAAAATGCCAAAGAGGAAAAGATCGGTTTTGAATTGAGGCTGAGGGATAACAGCCGGGGAACGTGGCGTTTCAACTACAATAAGGAAGCGGATGTCCTCGATCTTGATCATGCGGATATGGATGATGGTATTTATCAAACAAGTCTTTTTAAAGACTATTTCCACTACCTTCAGGCCGAGCGACTCGGGCCTCGCCGGTTTTTCGAGATGTCTGTTTTTCAGGTGCAGCAACACAGGCAGATCGGCCCCCGGGGAGAATTTACGGCCCACTTGCTTGACATCTACGGGTCAGAAAAAATAACTCATGCGTCTTTAGCGTATCCAGCTACCAGATCCCTGAAGCTAAGAAATCAGGTTGAAGCATGGTTAGAGGAAATCAGCCCGGGCACGCGTATCCATATAGATCTGCATAAAGCCATGGATCTCGTCAATTTAGAATATTCATTCGTGACCGGCAAGCATGTCAGCAGCAAGTTCCGATCAACAAATGTGGGATTCGGGCTGACATATACGCTTCCTGTTATTGTTGCCCTGCTCGCATCCGGCCCCGGGTCTCTGATTATAATCGAAAATCCAGAAGCCCACCTTCACCCAAAGGGCCAGGTGCGCATTGGGGAGCTGATGTCAATAGCGGCAGCCTGCGGAATACAGGTGATCGTGGAGTCGCACAGTGATCATATCCTGAACGGCATCCGATTGGCTGTATATAACGGGAAAATATCACCTGATAACGTAAAGCTTCACTATTTTGAGCGTAAGGAAGTTGATCAGGGGATGGTCTCTATTGTTACGCCCGTCATTGACCCGAACGGTAGGATCGACAGGTGGCCGGAAGGATTTTTCGATGTTTGGGATCAATGTCTCGAAGCCCTGTTAACACCGAAAAGCTGAAAGGGAATTCAAATGGATCTTGATATGGTATTCAACGAGCTCTCCATTGAATCTCCCGCAATCGATGTCCTCGAAGCCAGGCAATGGATGGAAGGATTTATCGGGACGGTTGTATCCGCAACAGCAGCGGGTATTAATCGTGTATTGCGGACACATATCGACATGAATCACACGCTTCTTGCCCCTGGATATCCTATGGCAAAGTGGCGGAATGACAATTCCGTCGATATTGAAGCCAGACGATATTTCAGATCTCTCATATCACAATATCCACCTCTGGAAGATCTTCCAAAAATCGGCAATGACATGCTGGGGCGGGATTTTTTCTTCGATGATAAAAGATCATATGGCTTTGGTATCGCCTATCTTCTTGAAAGTCTCGCTATAAGTCTGCCGTCCGATGACATTTGGAATGAACATCGGATAAGAATCAAAACCCAATGGATCGAGGACAACGGGGAGTTGTTTTCTAAAAATGTAAAGGTTTCGCATGCATCACATTCCGCCCAT
>JAYEFV010000184.1:0-3851 GCA_034658755.1 Thermodesulfobacteriota bacterium
TTCCGATTCCTTTGTGAAAGTATCTTCCGGATGACGTTAAATCCATTTTCCGTTCTTTGGATGAGGGAACCGAAATAGACAAGTCGGATCTCATCAACCGGAAATGCGCCGATTGCCGGTGGGAATGCGATGTGATCATAGGCCACATCGGACCGGATATCAAACTGCGGGGATCCATGTCGATCGAGGGACACCATGACCTTTCCGGTGTCGTAGCGATCATCTACCTGGATATCGTCCATAATGAATCCGAGTTGTTTCAGTTTTAGAAGGATCTCTTTTCCATCGGAATCATTTCCGATCCGGGTCATAAACCGGACGGGCATTCCAACATTTTTTAAATGATATGCAAAATTAAACGGTGCGCCACCGATGCGGCGATATTCGGGGAACCAATCGAAAAGGATTTCACCGATGACGAGGATCATGTGGTTCCTTTCTCTCTGTTGCGGTTCAATCCGTCTGCCAAATGAATCGTGTGTATATCAATGCCCTTACATTATGGCTCTTATGAATGTATTCGTTCATAGCGGTATTTTACGCCGCAAGCGGCAGGGAATACAACCCCAAGGGAATTTAAAACTCAAAATGACTGCTTTTCCCATCGCTTTGACTGCAACATCTGGCTAAAAAGTCAATCATAAATAAAGACTGTCAGATCCATTTTTCGACAAGCGCGTATCTAAAAATAACATCCAATGCATAACATCAGAAAAATCTTATGAATTAAACAATACCAGATGTATGTTTAACCTCACCTACTGGGAAACTCGGTTATATATTTTGACCCAGACTTTTTAGATGAAAAGCATGGATTTTTTCAGTCCACGTTTTCATTAATAATATTAAAATCAGTAACATCCGGTTAGGTTTTTGCATGCGTTGCATGTAAAAAAATGATGAAAAATGAAAAAAAGTGAAAATTTCTCTTGACAAATAGATAAAAATTTTCGCGGCGACTTGTAATATTAACAATTATTACAAGGAGTTATAGCTATACCGCGATCATTCAAGCCGTACCAAAAGAAACTTCGCTCGGATTCGTTTTTTCAATTTTATCAACCAGTTGGGGATGTTATCCCCGCAATACCTATTCTCAAGTCCCGTGGAGACAGACCGCTTCAAATGACCTTCGAAGATCAACTCAAAATGCTGATTTTCTTCCATCTCGAAGAGCATGTATCGGCTCGTCATCTGCTTCAGGTTACTGAACAAGATGACTTTGCTCGTGAAAACATTGCTCCTGAAGGAGGCATTAAGAAAAGCAGCTTCTCCGAAGCCATCAATGAAAGGGGACTTGAACAGTTCCAAATCGTATTTGAAAAGCTCAGCCACAAGGCATCCGACATACTGCCCAACAGATTCTCTGAACTCGGCGACCTTGTTGCCCTTGATGGCTCACTGATCGATGCAACGCTTTCCATGTGCTGGGCTGATTATCGCAAGGGATCCAAAAAAGCGAAAATCCACCTGGGTTTTGATCTGAACCATGGCATCCCATCGAAAATTTACTTCACAGACGGCAAGGGGGCTGAAAGGCCCTTTGTCAATCCCATCACTTCCGCCGGCCAAACCATTGTAACCGATCGAGGTTATCAGGAACATGCCCTGTTCGATGACCTGCAGGTTCAAGGTAAACATTTTGTCATTCGAATCAGGGCCAGCACAACCAAAACCGTTGTCAAAAAAACCGCCGTCGATCTTGACAGTATCGTTTTTTTTGATGCCGAAGTACTGCTGGGCACCAAGCAAAATAAAAATCAATCACAGAAACCGGTACGGCTGGTCGGATACCATATTGATGGCGTCGATTACTGGATAGCAACAGATCGTCGGGATTTGACGGCCGAACAGATAGCTGAGGTCTATAAGCTCAGATGGAACATCGAAAACTTCTTTGCCTGGTGGAAACGTCATCTGCGTGTCTACCATCTAATTGCAAGAAGTGAATACGGCTTGATGGTACAAATCCTGGCAGGCCTCATCACTTATCTGCTGCTTGCCATCCACTGCCATAAAAACCATGGCGAGCCGGTGAGTATTAAAAGAGTGAGGGAACTGCGAATAAAAATCCAAAACGAGCTTCGCATCGCGGAAGCGGCGCCAGACCCTCAATTTTCCAAAGAACAGGAATTACAGCGTCTATATGCAAAAACCTAACCGGACATTACTGTATTAAAATAAAAGAAATAGTGGTGTCCGAATCCTGCATGAAAACTGTGCTATCAAACTAATTAGTATCATACTGTAATAATGGATAATTGTGATACCACTTTTATATTTCAAGTGCAAAATTCAGCCAATTTCGTTTCTATCCAAGATTGCATATTAGGTATGCGCAAACCACACTTCGACTGAATTGTTGATGCTCCCACAAGAGCTAAATCTTGTGAATATCTTCTGGTGATCTTAAATAAATTGCTTATCCAAAAAGTGTGGATTTTTTATGCGTCTGGAGAAAAAGGAAAAAGTACCGATACTTGCTATAAAGGTGGACCATGCAATAGGCCAAAAATCAGAAAGGCTGATCACAACATCTGGTGGTCTGCTTTCCCGATAAATAGTTGGGTTTGATTTTGGTATCACAGGAAAAAATTGGAAACAAATTTCTTACATGTCTCCAACATATCACTATCCCACTGTAATAATTGACTATTGTGATGTCACTTACATATCTGACTTGTGAAAAGTCCTCAATTCCATCCAAAACTGTATAATGGTCATGCGTAGGTCATACTTCAGCAGAAGTGTTGATTACGGCTATAAGTCGATCCTCTCAAATTACCAAAAAGGTGTGGGTTAGTAGATCTAATCCCTGCTTAAACGAATTCCAACAAAAATGGCGGATACACAAACTTATTGTGGTCCGCCTGATTTGTTTTCATGCTTGTACCGTCTTTGCGACTACCAACCATGGCCCTGAGATTTCTGGAATATTGATATTCATATTCATGTACAAGCCATAATTTTTGAAACAGCAAGCCTTTATCGACCGCTATATGATTAAATAACCGGCAAAAGGTGCTGTTTTGTCTATTGAGAGCGCAATGATTGCCCAAGCGCAACCCTATATGGTTGCCGCCCAGGCAAGAAACATTATCGAACAGGAGAGTTGTAAAGGGTGTACACCGGAAATTTCGTTTTCTCCTGTGTCTCTTGAACCCAATTATATTGCCTTATGGGCCAGTAAAGATCATTTATCCAGACATGATCAACCCGACTATGTGAAAGAATTCCCCACAGATCACAGCAATCTAAGAAGGCTTCAAATATGGATATCGCCTGAACAAAAATTTGATTGGAATCTTTCCGAATTTTTCATCAAACGCCTTCTGGACCTAAAGTATCGTGCCGTATTTGAAGTGGCCGGCAATAATGAGAATATTTTCATTTCATTTCTCGTTCACCAAGAAGACCTTTCGACAATTATAGCGGCCTTTCAGGGAGGATATGATCTCTGTAAACTAACGCCCATGACCAGGGACTCCTTATCCGACTTGACTGCGAATAAATGGATCGACATCAAATTCAAAGACTACTTCCCACCGCCCCCATATTCCCATCTATTAACCCGTCAACAGGAATTTCAAATATCACCATTGAAATCTCTTATAACCGTCTTATCCAATATCGAAGCGCCTGCAATCGGTTTTTATCAGGCCATTTTCCAACCTGTGCCGTCAGCACACAACTGGTATCGCAACGTGCAAATCCTTTTGGACTATGAATACAATATTAAGCTGCGGGACGTATTTCATACCCCCCAAAGGTATGCCCAACAGTCCCCATCGGGCGATTTGAGGCAGATGGCATTGGAGGTGGAAAACAAGGCCCATGATGACAAGCCGATG
>JAYEFV010000185.1:0-14611 GCA_034658755.1 Thermodesulfobacteriota bacterium
CAACATTTAAAATTAAACATTCAAAATTGTGTCTGAACGGACTTTTCGTTCAGACACTAACTAATTTAGATAAAGTTGTATAAACCCGGTTCAAATACGTAACGTAAAGGTTCTCATTAATTTTCATATGAGATTCAGGTAATAAGTTTACCGGCTAACTTTCGATCTGGATAGTTTCTACTAAAACCTTTGTGGTTCCTTTTTTATAAAATCCAAGTCTTTTAGCTGCACCGGTGCTAAGGTCGATAATCCTGCCTTTTACAAAAGGACCCCGATCATTTACTCGAACAATGATCATTCGATTATTTTCCAGATTTGTAACCTTAACGTATGTCGGAAGCGGCAAATATTTGTGAGCGGCATTAAGTCCTTTGGGATCAAAAGCTTCGCCATTGGCCGTCATATGCCCTCCTTTTTGCCGAAGCGTCTCATATCCGTACCAGGAAGCGATTCCTTTTTGCCGGTATTTACTGGCTTCTTTTACAGACATGGGCACATACCTTTTACCTTTAACCACATAAGGTGCTTTCTTGACACGACCCTTTCGAATCGCATCTTTTGGAGGTAAATTGTCGATAGATTCAATATCTCCATGTGTTAACGACCAGCTTAAGGGGGCCATGACTACGACAAAACTAAATTTGCCTATTTTATATACTACTTTTCCAACACCTTTCGTTACTTTATATGTTGTTTTTACGGTATATTTTGTGACTTTGTAGGTCGTCTTAAAAATACTGCAAGATAAAAAAAATAGGCCTGCAAACAGCAAAACAATCCATAAAAATTTCTTATCTTTTTCAAGCCTCATCGTGCTTTTTTAAGAAATCCCGTACAAGTCGATTAAGCACATTATAAACATGAACATAGAGGATTCACCCCATTTGGATAAGCCAAGGGGTATAAATTTAGACGGCTCGAGCGTTTGTTAAACTTTCATCGGCTAAATAGTGCCTGAACCAAAACTGTCTTTTTTGCCAATATCTGCGTCAGACTCAAATTTTAATCCTCGAAATACTACCAGTATTACTGTGGTTAAAATTTTCGTCTTCCTTGATCTTAACAAAAAATCCTAGTTTTCGTTCGGGCACTAAATACAAGAAGACAAAACAGATTCGAGTTGAGCAAGATATCCTCCGTAGAAATGATCGGCACCGTCGACAATTTCAAATCGAGCATCGGGGTTCCATGTGGGCAGCATTTTTTTTACAGCATCCGCGGGTGCAATATCATCCCGGCTGCCGGTTATAACAAACCTTAAAACGTTCATTGCGCTTATTGCGTGAAAATCCATAAACCCCACCGGAGGTGAAACCATCGCCATATTCTCCACAACACTATCCCCCTGAATGGCGGCATGTGCGTTAACCCAAGCGCCGAATGAATATCCGGCAAGATCTATTCTTTCCATCCCCATATCAGCAAGAAATGAGAGGGCGGCCAAAACGTCCTTCTGCTCGCCTACGCCATTATCATATTGCCCCCGGCTTTTTCCAACCCCCCTGAAATTAAATTTTAATGTTGAATATCCTTTTATATTATAGACATGCACAATGGTTTCAACCACCAGATTATACATATCTCCGCCGTAGAGCGGATGCGGATGGGTAACCACGACCCCCTTTCTCTCGTCTCTTTTATTGAACAGCCCCTCTATTTCATAATCTTCTGAAATAAACGTTATTTTTTTGACCATTTGTATCTCTCAAAGCGAAAATCGTATGTTCCTGAAATCAAAATAAGATGACGAAGGTTTTGGATACAACATTAAAAAGCAGATGTCAAAATTCAAAATTTTATCCAATATCGAGCATCCAGTATCCAGTATCTGTTTGTTAGATGGCATATGGTTATCCTAAAAGCTCCTGAATCGCATTTAGAAGATCTTCTCGTGCGACAGGTTTGACAAAGGTCCTCTGTGCTCCCATCTTTTTGGCGATATCTAAATATTCCTCCGGTTCGATTCTCCCACCCCCGGAAATGGCAATTATTTTTAAATCCGGAAAGTCTTTCCTTAATTCAAAGATCGTTTCAATACCTTCCTTCTCAGGCATGATGATGTCTGTAATGATTAAATCGACCGGATTCTCCCGATAGAGTTTTATCCCCTCCCTTCCGTTTGACGCTTTCACTATGTCGTACCCTTCACGCTCTAAAGTCTGGCCGAGGATGTCCAGTAGTTGTGGTTCATCGTCTATAATAAGAATGCGTGCCATTAGTTATTTCTCCTTTTTTTGATCTAACCTAAAATCTGCAATTGCCTATTTGGCCGCAGCTTCAAGGCGCAGGGCGTGCTGCCGTAGTAAACTACTGCAAACGCCCTGCAACACAGAAGATGCGGTCAAAGGGGCAATCCCGAAGGGCACAAATTTTAAAAATTTCTTTTATTTTCATACTCAGCGATATGATGTACCACAAAACATAAACTCTATATGCTAACAGTATAATATAATTGTATTTATTTAAACCTTTTAAAATTTGTGTGCAGTTTTTAGGTCCAATACATTCCTGATGGTTCGGCAATCTGTTCTTTAACAACTGGATTAACTTGTTTTTTCAACTTATTACGATTATTATTGCTCAAAAATTTCTTCTATGTTTTGAAGTAGTGTTCTTTTCCCAACAGGCTTTGCCAGATAACCATCTGCACCTGCTTGCATGATTCGATCCCTGTTTTCATTTGTATCAAAACCTGTAATGGCCAATATTTTTATATGAGAGGCTCCTGGATTTGTCTTTATTCGTTTACATACTTCAAAGCCATCCATACCGGGCATAAACAGATCAAGAATCATAAGGTCAGGTTTAAACTGCAGGATCTTGGATCCGGTCTCAAAACCGTCTGAGGCGACCTCAACCCTATAGCCATTAGAAGACAGAATTTTGTTAAGTAACTTATGAATCTTTGGGTCATCATCAACAATCAGAATCTTTTTTTTATTTGAATACTTGTGGAAAGGGAAAAGCATTCCCTTTTCACGCATAAACGATTCCAAATCCTCTTTAAGAATTCTGAAATGACCACCGGGAGTATGAAATGATTTAAGTTCCCCTGACTTGACCCATCGCCACAGGGTTACTCTGTGTATGGAACAATATTTGGCAGCCCGGGGAATAGTAAAAACATCCTTTTTTTCTGTCATGTTGATTTTATCTCTATTTTCAAATTATTAATAGAGCAACTATTGTAACTATTGTAACTATTGTAACTATTACAACGTATAGTTTAGTATATAATCTGTCAAGAAAAATGAGCGTATAATCAGCTTGATTTTTCTCAAAAAGGATATTATAATTAAAATAATCAATAAAGGCCCGTTCTTAATTGGCGGACCGGTTTCGTTCTGAAGGGAAGTTCCATTTGTCAAAGCGACAACCTGAAGTCTGGAACTATGAGAATTTTTTGAAAGGAGAGTGTCACTATGGCTGATGGAATTGTAAAATGGTTTAATGGCAGCAAAGGCTATGGCTTCATTGAGCAGGAAGATGGTCCGGATGTATTTGTTCATCATTCAGGAATCAATGCAACCGGTTTTAAGACTCTTGATGAAGGCGACCGAGTTACCTTTGACATAGAGCAGGGCCAAAAAGGTCCTGCTGCGGTAAATGTCACTGTGGTTTAGCTTACCATTTCTGAATTAAAAAAGGGCATTCCATGGAGTTATGATGGAGTGCCCTTTGCATTATGATTTCTAATATAATATTAATATGATGACGGGTATTGATGCGGGTACCAAAGTCAATGACACTTGAAGCAACCAATAAAGACCTCATTTATTTAACTCGTAAATTATTATCTTTCGATACCATCAATCCTCCGGGTCGTGAACATGATTGTGCCAAGTATGTTGGAAGTGTACTGGAATATGGCGGATTTAAAGTAAATTATTACCAATTTGCACCGGGTAGGACCAGTGTTGTCGCACGGATAGAAGGCAAAAAAAAGAAGCTCCCTCTTTGCCTTGCCGGCCACTTGGATACGGTGCCTCTGGGTGCTGTACCGTGGAGCAAGGACCCTTTAAATGGTGAGATTGACGGAGATAAAATCTACGGACGAGGATCATCAGATATGAAGGGAGGCATTTCCGCAATAATTACCGCAGCTCTCAGATTATCTGATAAGATTAAGGACGGCTCGGCAGGTATAACTCTTGTGATTGTTGCGGGTGAGGAAACCGGCTGCCATGGATCATCTCATCTTGCCGGTCTCGGTGATGTATTGGGAAAAGCCGGAGCAGTCATTGTCGGAGAACCGACTGCAAACTACCCTTTTATCGGCAACAAGGCCACACTGTGGATTGAAGCGGTTACAACAGGTGTCACGGCGCATGGGTCAACGCCGAAACTGGGAGTAAATGCTATTCATAAGGCAGCGGAAGTTGTTACTAAACTTAGGAGTTTTGATTTTGACATTCCGGCTCATCCATATTTAGGAAAAGCCACGCTGAATATAGGAACAATATCCGGTGGTTTAAATTTCAATTCGGTTCCCGACAAAACATCTATTGGCATAGATATTCGCACTATTCCTGGTTTGACAAACAGTGAGATATTAAAAAAGCTGCAATCTCATCTCGGCAGAGAGGTCGAACTGAAGCGTGTCATGGATGTTGCTGAAATGATAAGTAATCCGGAAGACGATTGGATACAACAGGTTTTCCTTATCATGGAAAGGTTTCTTAAAAAACGCCCCCGGCTAAGAGCCTTAAAAGGTTTTACAGACGCATCAATACTGACTCCGGCCTTTGGTAACCCACCGACAATAATTCTTGGCCCCGGGGAACCGGCTATGGCGCATAGAACAGACGAATTTTGTTATATTTCCAAAATTGAAGAGGCTGTTGATGCATATATGGAAATTATTAAAACATGGTGTAATTTATGATAGAACCCAATATTCCAACATTCCCTCCGGGGCGTAGGCCCTACCCTCTGGCCTGGAAGCCCGACGGGCTGGAAGCCAATTGTGACCTGCCCCCGCTAGTCCCCTGGCCGTCTCGCCTTGCCTGTCCGCCATCGGCTGCGCCTCAGGCGAATGCCAGGCGGGCGAGCTTGCAATGGCAGGCTGGGCGAAACGAACTGACTTGATACTTTTTTCAGATTGTTTATCAAGATTTTAATTCATTTATCCTTTCCGTAAGCTCAGGAATAAAATCGAGTATATCGTCCACAATACCGACATCTGCAACCTGGAAAATGGGCGCCCTGGGGTTCTTATTTATTGCAATGACAAAAGGAGATCCCTTTAAACCGACCACATGCTGGAATGCTCCGCTTATACCCAGAGCCATATAAACTTTGGGTTTAACTGTCTGGCCTGAAGTTCCGACCTGGCGGGATTTCTCCAGCCATTTTGCATCCACAATCGGCCTGGAGCATGAAACATCTCCGTCCATGGCTTCTGCCAGTTCATATATAATCTCTAGATTATCCTGTTCTTCGATTCCCCTGCCCACCGAAACAAGGATATCAGACTTGGTAATATCGACGTCGCCGACCTCGGCCTCAATAATTTCCAGGAAACGGCGCGCACCGACCGGCAGACCGCCTTCAGTAGCTTGAGCGGTTTTGTCAACAACATTACCTTCACCGCTTTTACGTTCATCTGCCTTGAAAGATCCCGGACGGACGGTAATTACAACCCCTTCGGAGATATCGCTAAGTACATGTGTGCTGACCTGTCCGGTGTATTCCTCGCGCACAGCTTTGAGCTTTTCGTTATCAATACCTTCAAAATCGACGGCATCCGGAAGATATGCTGCATCAAGCTTTATGGAGAGACCCGGTGCCAGGTCCATACCAAAATGATCATGTGGAACCAAAACGATTCCGTGCTTTGGCAGAATACGAACCAGCAGGGGTCGGAGCACCTCGGCAGTTACATAGGCCAGTGCCGGGTTATCGATCTTCCAGACCTCGGCAAAAGAAGAAGCAACTTCATTGCATACCGAATCAAGTTCACTGCCGTCACCTGCAACAACAGCCGTAACCGAAGCATCAGGATCAAGTTTCCCTGCCGCTGCAATCAGCTCCAGGGCTGTGTCATCTGCTACCCCATCCTTGTGAATAATATATGCAAAAACCTGTTGGGCCATTATTGAATCCCTCCTTTGGCTCTTAAAAGTTCAATAAGTTTATCAATTATCTCATCAGTACTCCCTTCCAGAATCTGGGCGCCGTCACCCAATTCAGGCACAAAATAATCGAGACACTTTGTCTTTGCGCCGGCTTCTCCAACAGATTCCGGTGAAATACCAAGATCTCCAGCAGTATGAACCGGAATTTCAAGGGATGCCACTTTTCTGATTCCGCGAATGCTTACATATCGAGGCTCATTGATTCCGGTCTGAATTGAAAGTACACAGGGCAAATTAATTTCATACATCTCCTGGTTTCCGCCCGCAATCTCTCTGCCGACTTTAATTTTTTTATCATCCAAAATTTCAATAAAATTTGTCAGAGAAGCAAAGGGCCAATCGAGCATTGCAGCCAGCATTCCGCCGACCTGAGCCGCCCCGTCATCTGCCTGGGCACCTGTGAGAATCAAGTCGTAATTCCCTTTCTTGACTTCGGCTGTTAAAATAGCTGCGATCCCTTTTCCGTCAGAACCTTCAAAGGCATCATCTGAAAGCAGGATGCCCTTGTCAGCGCCCATGGCCATCTCTCTTCGTACAACTTCTTCTGCTTCCTCGTCGCCCACGGAAACAACGGTAACACTGCCACCGACTTTGTCTATAATCTGAATGGCTTCTTCAACCGCATAATTATCCCATTCGTTTACCGAGTACACAAGGTCGTCCCCCTCAATATCCGTGCCGTCTCTATTGACCTCTATCTCATTTTCCGAGGGATCAGGAACCCTTTTAATACAAACTAAAATCTCCATATTTTTCCTCCAAAAATTTAATTGCTATAGTAGTAGACCGGACAAGCCGGAACCCAAAAGGTCATGTTCTGTGGTAAAAATATCTTTACCATAAAATAAAAAAAATCAATTTTAATGGCCTAAAGTTGTTCTCAATAAAATCTCAAACACTATTTTAAGGATTTCAATCATCAATCTTCAACCATATGCCGCTCAATCAGTTCTACCAGATCAATAGCCTCCATCTCCCCTTCCAGGCCGCTTGTTTTAATGGCATCTTCAATATTGACCATACAGAACGGACAGGCCGTGACGATCACGTTTGCACCGGCTTGTTTTGCCATCTCAACCCTTACCTGACTCATCCTTTTTTCCTCTATGGGTTCATAAAAAAGCATTAGGCCGCCACCTCCGCAGCAAAATGAGCGGTCCCTGCAATTTCCCTGCATCTCGATCCGCTTTATACCTGGAATCGCATCAATAGCCTTTCTCGGATCATCATAGAGGTTGTTGTGTCTGCCAAGGTAACATGGATCATGGTAGGTATATATTTTACCCGGGTCTTCAACATGTTTTAATCGTATTTTACCCCATGTCACGGCTTTGATTATGGTCCGGCTGATATGTTCCACCGGCGGAATACCTTTGTAGTCATTTTTCAAAGCATTAAAGGTATGGGGGTCTGCAGTGACAATGTTTTGAGCACCTGAATTGATAATCGCATCCGTATTTCGGTCTCGTAAATCCTGAAAAAGCATCTCCTCGCCGAATCGTTTCACTTCATGACCGCTGTCTCTTTCCGCCGGTCCCAGTATCCCGAAATCAATACCCGCAGCATCAAGAAACCGGGCTGCCGCCCTGCCGATTTCCTGTATCCTGTCATCATATGACGTAACACTGTCAACAAAATAGAGCGTATCTGCGGTTCCTTTCTTTCCAAGAATCTTCACATTAAAATCTTCAGGCAAATCTTTTGTCCAGTCTGCACGCTTTTTTTCCATTTTGCCGTAAGGATTCCCGCGTTTTTCAATAGCCCTCAGCGGCTTTTGCAGGGATTGCGGCACCATCCCCTCATCCACCATACCTCTCCTTAAATCAACAATCTTGTCGATATACTCGATAAAAAGCGGGCACTCTTGCTCACAGGCACCACATGTCGTACACGACCAGATCTCGTCTTCCTCCAGTACATGGCCGATCAAAGGCCGGTCATTTTCAGGCATGCCTGTAAGCGGATATTTTTTGAATGAATAGTCACGGCACTTAATCGATATAAACCTCGGAGAAAGCGGACGACCCACGGCATCGGCAGGACAATTGTCGGAACACCTTCCGCAATCTGCACAGGAATAAAAATCGAGCATATGTTTCCAAGTAAAATCCTCGAACTTCTTAACTCCAAACGATTCCAGTTCGTCAAGACCTTCATCCTCAACACCCCATTTAACCGGTTTTACCGTGCCTTTGTCCAGTTTCATAAAAAATACATTCGGAAGGGATGTAATCACATGAAAATGCTTGCCCAGAGGCAAAAAACATAAGAAAAAGAAAAATATCAACTCATGTGAGAAATAGGCACCCAAATGTAAATCCTGTAGGTTATCAACCGGTATAAAACTTAGAATATGCGAGGTAAACCATGTTCCGGACATTGGGACAAGAATTTTTGTTTTAAATCCTTTTTGGATTTCGGCCGCAGCCTGGCTCCCTTCAAAAAGCATATCACACGTTACCAGACCTATAATCAATAGGAGCACCAGCACAGCCTCCCAGGTATGTTCTTTTCCATACTTGGCCGGCACTAAATATCGTTCGGGTTTTACTACGATCCGTCGGTATAGCGCACCCAGACAGGCCACCAGAACAAATGTTTCGGCCAAATCCTTAAGAACCATGTAAATCTGCCCGGCTGTACCGCTCATCCCCGGCAGCACATAATTGCTTGATAGACCTAATAATATTAGCGTTATGGATCTCAGGGACAAAATTACAAATCCCGTAAAGATAATAATATGTATAATTCCGGCATCCATGTACCTTGGATGCCGGTACTGCCCCATGGCATATTTTATCATCTTAAAAAATCGATCTGCCGGACGATTAAGTCTTGGGTCCGGACAAGCTTTAACCAGCGGCTTTAGCCGGAGCGCAATAATATAAGTAAATATTCCAACGCCGACAAGCGGTATGATGAATGAGAAAATGACGGTGGGAATTCCAAAAACAGTTGCTTTAGCCGGAGAAATCAAAGCTGCTTCCATTGTTTAATTTTCCATCCCTTATCAATAAATAAGTGTTCATTCATATTTATACAGACGCCCTTGTTTAATTCCATAAGAAAGTTCGGTTTTTCAATCAATTTCGAATCTATTCGAGTATACCAAACTGACGTAAATTACAAGCTTTCTTGACAAATATCCATTTTCATCATAACAGATAATAACAAAGCAACCCTAGTGATCTTTGCTGACTAAAACGTTTTTTAACGAAATTACCGCAACAAACCAAAATCGGACAAGCCCGCCCTCCTGCCAAGCGGAGTGAGGCGGACGGGCCGGCCTCCGGCTCGTAAGCCTACGGCTCGGAGAGAACCAAGAAATATTTGCCACCAAGGCACAAAGACACGAAGGATTTTATTTTGTTATTTTTTCTTAGTGTCTTGGTGGCGAAAATGTTTTCCATAAAAAACTCAAAATTTACAATTAAGAAACTAAAAGAGGGAGAGTATGGCAAAACAAATTAAATATGAAGACAAGCCATGGATAACCAGCTATGAAAAAGGTGTTCCTGAAACAATAGAATACCAAGAAATATGTCTGCCAGAAATTCTGGAAAGATCGGCCAGTAGGTTTCCGGACAAAATGGCTCTCCTTTTTCAAGGGTACAAAATTACCTTTCGTGAACTTAATGATATGGTAAACCGTTTTGCCGCCACCCTTCATGCCTTTGGCCTTGATAAAGGGGATAGTGTAGCCATTCTTCTGCCAAACGTTATTCCCTGCGTTGTGGCCTATTATGCCATATTAAAGATCGGAGGCATAGTGGTTATGAATAATCCTTTGTATTCAGACCGGGAACTTGAATATCAATTCAATGATTCCGACTCAAAACTACTCGTTACCATAGACCTTTTAGCAAATCGAATGATTGATCTGAGGCCGAAAACAAAAATAAAACAGATTATCTATACCTCAATCGGTGATTACCTTCCTTTCCCTAAGAATTTATTATTCCCCTTTGTAGCCAAAAAGAAAAACCTTGCTGCTGATGTGAAACCTGCTGATAATATTAATAAATGGAGACACATTCTGGCAAAAAGTTCTAACAATCCACCCGACGTTGAACTCTCATTTGATGATATCGCTATGTACCAGTATACCGGGGGAACCACCGGTATTTCAAAAGCAGTTATGATTACCCATGGAAATCTGAGTACACAGGTCCAGCAGTTTGAAGCATGGTTTCCGACCTTCAATAAAGGTGAAGAAATAATGCTGGGTTCCCTCCCCTTCTTCCATGTTTTCGGGCTTTCAACTGCAATGAACTTTGCCATATACATGGGATGGGGAGATATCCTCATTCCAAAACCCCAGTCAGGGCCTCTGCTTGAAACTATCAGAAAATTCAAACCCACATTTACGCCCCTTGTTCCAGCTATGTATATAGGGATTCTTAATCATCCTGACATCAACAAAACCGACATGACGTCAATAAATGGATGCTTTTCAGGAAGCGCCCCACTTCCGCTCGAAGTTATAAGGGATTTCGAGCATAAAACCGGCGCCGTTATCGTAGAAGGATTCGGCCTGACCGAGGCATCACCGGTGACCCATGTAAACCCTTTTGCCGGCGGAAAGCGGAAAGCCGGAAGTATCGGAATCCCCATTCCCGACACGGATTGCCGGATTGTAAATCTGGATGACGGAGAAACCGACCTTCCGGTTGGAGAATCCGGTGAACTTCTTATTAAAGGGCCCCAAGTCATGAAAGGCTACTGGAATAATCCCGAAGAGACCGCCGAGACTCTTACAGACGGCTGGCTCCATACCGGCGATATCGCCAAAATGGACCAAGAAGGTTACTTCTATATCGTTGACCGCAAAAAGGATATGATTATATCCGGCGGTTGTAATGTATATCCGCGGGATATTGAAGAAGTGTTTTATGGAAACCCCAAGATTCAGGAAGCCTGCGCCATAGGGATCCCGCATCCGACCAGAGGCGAAGCGATCAAAGTTTTTGCAGTGCTCAAACAAGGAGAAACCGCAACTCAGGAAGAACTTATCGAATATTGTAGGAACAAGCTGGCCAGATACAAGCTTCCCACAGGAATTGAGTTCAGAGAGGATCTGCCCAAAACCAATGTGGGCAAAATCTTAAAAAAGGAACTCAGGGCGGAGGAAATGGCAAAACGAAAAAAAACGGGATAAACACCCCTTTTAGGCGCTTAGCATTTATTTTTGTGTTTTTTATGGAGAAAAAGAATGATCCAGGATTTAGCCGGGAAGGTAATGCGTTTCAGGTGGCTGATTTTTATTGTACTTGCCCTTGCCTATTTTTTTGTTTATTTCCATCGCCTTTCGCTGTCCGTGGTCGCGAATGACCTGATAAATGATTTTCAGACAACCGCCAGTGTTATGGGCTTTCTGGGCTCCATTTACTTTTACTGCTATGCGGTTATGCAGTTTCCCGCCGGACTCCTCTCGGACTCATTGGGCCCCAGGAAATCCGTAACTTTTTTTTTAATCATCGCTTCCGCAGGAAGCATTATTTTTGGGTTTGCGCCGACCATAGAAGTTGCCTTTATAGGGAGAGTTATGGTGGGACTAGGTGTTTCCATGGTCTTCATACCCACCATGAAAATCTTTTCCCGGTGGTTTCGCCCTCACGAGTTTGCTTTCATGACAGGCATTCTAAATGCGGTAGGAGGAATGGGTGTTCTGGCGGCCACATGGCTTCTTGCTGTAATGACACTAGTTTTCGGATGGCGCATCTCTTTCGAGTTTATTGGTTGCTGCACTTTTGTCATCGTGGCTCTGGTATGGTTTATTGTAAGAGACCGGCCAGAAGATAAAGGCTGGCCTTCCCTTGCCGAATTGGATCAGGAGAACGGGCAAGCCTCTCGGCCGTTCAAGCAGATACCGTTGTTGGAAGGAGCCCGCAGAGTGGTATCCGAAAAATATTTCTGGCCGGTTGCCATTTGGTTCTTTTTTGATTGCGGGGTATTTTTCGGTTTTGGAGCACTATGGGGCGGACCTTATCTCATGCATGTTTACGGAATGACCAGGACCCAGGCCGGCACGGTTCTGAGTATGATTGCATGGGGCATGATTATCGGAAGTCCCCCTCTGGGATTTTTTTCCGATAAAATAATGAAAAGTCGCAAGAAGCCTTTTATTTTGTGTAATTTAGTGCTGGTCATAGATCTCGTCATTCTCAGCATTTATCCTGCCGGCCTTCCACGGATTGCGCTTTATATCCTGTTTTTTGTTTTTTCCATATGTTCGTCATCTGTTGTAATACTTGGGTTTACCATTATCAAAGAACTTTTCCCCACAGAGATTGCCGGGACCTCAACCGGTTTTGTAAACCTTTTCCCTTTTTTAGGTGGTGCTGTGTTTATGCCGCTTTTAGGACGAGTTTTAGATGCTTATCCCAAATCCGATGCAGGGGGATATTCCCTTGAGGCCTACTCAATGCTTATTCTTATTCTTTTAGGCGCCTCTGTTTTGTCACTGATTTGCACCTTCCTGACAAAAGAGACGTTTAATAATTAATTCGTGCCAGCCCTTAAATCCATATGGGGTACAAATTATCTTTCCAATGCAACCAACAGTAATTCTTCGATAGGCCGATACAATCAGAAAGATGTTTAAAGCAAATTAGTTAGTGTCCATTCATAAATGAGGATTTTTGTTCAAGATCAAGGCATGTGAAAAAAATAACCGCAGACATATAGTTGATATTTCGAGGATTATTTTTTGAACATAACGTAGAGATTGGGCAAAAAGACCATTTATGGATGGACACTGGTTAAGACCAGACCGGTCGGGAGGAACCACTTCATGTGGGGCCGCAATTGCAGGATTCTGAGACCGGTTCAAGATCGATTTTATCCTGAATCTGAACCAGGGGAAGTTCTTGCTTGGTGGGTTTAAGTCGTGCCTTAATTGCCTGGAATACCGGTTTTATCGAAATGAACATGGTGATCAACGTTCCGATCAGACCAGCCCACATGGGTATGATTTCAGAGGCCTGACCGATCATGGCCTGGGCAGATAGGCCAAACCACGCATAAATCTGATCAACAACGAGTCCGAAAAAAACCGCTGATACGGCGATGGTGGTAAGGTAAATCGCGGTTGCCCGTTTCCCCAAAACTCCTGTTAAAACCGTCAGAGAGGCTATATTGGTCGCCGGGCCGGCGAGTAAAAATACCAGAGCGGCCCCGGGACTGACGCCTTTTAAAATCAGGGCGGCCGCAATTGGAGTGGAAGCGGTTGCACAAATATATAAGGGGATACCAACAGCCAGCATCAGCAGCATGGCAGGTAGACCGGTTCCCAGATATTTGCTGAAAACATCATCCGGAATGAGCACGGTTATTAGTCCGGCCAATAAAAGGCCCACGAAAAACCAGGCAGCCAGATCACCCCAGAGATCGAAAACAGCAAAGCGAAATCCCGCCCCAAGCTTTTCTAAAAACGTATGATGATGCTTGTGCACTTCGGGTGAGCAGTTGACGCCATCGCAGCAACCATCCACCGGACAGGTAAGATCCGGTATAATTTTGTTGTTGGCGAATTTAGGGTTAAAAAGATTTTCAGCAATACCGGCTGCCGCGGCCGTGACAAACGCCACAAAGGGACGCATGACAGTCATTATGGGATCCAGTAAGGCATAAGTTATGGATATGGAATCTACGCCGGATTCCGGAGTGGATATGAGAAATGCGGTGGTTGCCCCATTGTTGGCGCCTTGTTTCCGCAGCGACACGGCTGCGGGTAACACACCGCAGGATCACAACGGTATGGGAATACCTAAAATGGCAGCTTTAAGCACAGAAACAAACCGACCCTGTCCGAGGTGTTTGGCCACTGAGCCCGGGTTGAGAAATACGCGTAACAATCCGGCGACAATCAAACCGAAAACAATATACACCGATGAATCAATAAGAAGATCCCAAGATGTCGTGAGGACATTAACTATTAAGCTCAAACTGATTTAACCTCCTTAACAGTGTAGACTAAGATACTACCTTGTGGCATATTGTCAAGGGAGATTTTTACACCATAGAACATCAAAATAAAAAAATTAGTTTGGATTATGATTTGCGAATTGTAACATCATAGTATGAAGCAGAATATTTAAATGGTACAGACCCTGTGATCGATAGCATCTTTATGCAATCAGAGCCAAGCTTGGATCTGACATATCGCAGGTTTTTGAATCAGTTGAAACGCTAAGATATTATCAAGCGATCAAAGGTTTTGACAAGCCGGACTTTTGTGAGGTATATATATCGCAACATTAAAGGCCAAAAGACAGACCACAAGATATAGTGCCCACCTTTTTTATTTCGATTGAGGAATATTGATCGAATCTCCCCTGTTTTTTTTGATATGAACTGATAATTTAACAGAAGATCACAATTCTTGCTTCTGTTAGAGAATATTTCTTTAACATCCCAGATACATTTTAAAAATCTGATTTGCTCTATTGAGGTTTTTCCTATATGAGTAATAG